>JAPLGR010000413.1 GCA_026390045.1 Chloroflexota bacterium
TGCTGCATCAACAGGACGGGCGGGGACTATCCCCACCCGTTTGGTGACTGGTGCTTGAGCGTGGCTATGCGCCAGTTGGACCCCCTGAGGGGAGCATTTGCGCACCACGGCGCCACAGGGCTTCGCCTGGCCAGATTGCCAGACTGGCCGTCTCAAGGCCTGGTGAGCGAATCCCCGTCCAGAACCCAGAGTGGTGGGGACCGCGCGCTTCCATCGGGAGGACAACATTAGGCTTCGGCCAGGGGTCTGCGGCCTTCGCCCACAGCCTTCCGCACCACTCCCTCGCTCTCGTGAGGAGGTTCCGTTGTGCTGGGCGCGTGCCCGTGGCATAATGTTGCCGCTCGCTCTTGCCCAGAGGCTGCCTCCGCGCCCCACCTCATGTGCGGCGGGCGGGCGAGGAGCGATGCCTTAACCTAGGGAGGATCGATTGTGATGGCTCACGGAATCCTAACCCCGGAAATCGTTCGCCAGGCTGATGTGCTGCTCGCGTACCTCGACCCGGGCTCAGGGAGCTTCATCCTGCAGCTCCTCGTTGCGGGCATCCTCGGCGGGCTGGTTGCCATTCGAATGTACTGGAGCAAGATCAAGGCGCGCTTCACGCGCAAGCCACAGGAGACAGGCACGGCCACACCCGAGGACAAGCCCGATGAGTGATGTTCGTCGTCAACCGGCATCATTCCGCGACCGATCGGGGTTCCTCTTCACGCGGGAGGGCCGGCTCTACCGCCAGGTCAATCGAAGCTACCAGCCGGACTACGACCTGCTGCTCTCGTCAGGTATGTACCAGGATCTCGTCGATCGCGAGCTTCTGGTTTCCCATACGGAATCGAGCGAACCCCCCGCAGATCCCGGCCTGGCCCACCGGGTTCTTGAACCCGAGCGCATCCCCTTCGTTTCATATCCCTATGAGTGGTGTTTCGGCCAACTGAAGTGCGCGGCGTTGCTCACGCTCGAGATCCAGAAGCGTGCCCTGGACCGCGGCTTGTCCCTCAAGGATGCCAGCGCCTACAACATACAGTTTCGCGGCTCCCGGCCGGTGCTGATCGACACGCTCTCCTTCGAGCGTCTCGTCGAGGATCGCCCGTGGATCGCCTATACATCGATGGCATCCCGCTGGATCTGGCCTCCCGCCTCCTCCCGGCCCGGACCCGGTTGAGTCCTGCCCTCACGCTGCATATCCACGTCCACGCCGGTGCCCAGAGACGATACTCGGACGCCACCGCCGCACCCGCGCGCGGCCGCATGACACGCCTGGGCCACATCGGGGTGATTGAGAATCTGGAAGCCGCGGTTCGCGCGCTCCAGTGGGAGCCGCACGGCACGGCGTGGCAGTCGTACTACGAGGAGACGAACTACACGCCCGCAGCAATCGAGCACAAGCAGTCCCTGACCGATTCCTTCCTCTCGCAGGCGCGGCCGCGGGTGGTCTGGGACCTTGGTGCAAACACGGGGCTTTTCAGCCGCATCGCTAGCCGCCAGGGCGCCTACACTCTGTCCATCGATTCTGATCCCGGCGCGGTCGAGGTCAACGACCGCGAGTGTGTCAAGGTAGCGGAGCGCTCGCTGCTGCCGCTGCTCATCGATCTGACCAACCCGAGCCCGGCGCTCGGCTGGCAGAATGAAGAAAGAGCCTCGCTGCGGGAGCGCGGCCCGGCCGACGCATTGCTTGCGCTGGCGCTTGTGCACCACTTGGCGATTGCCAACAACACGCCCCTGGCCGATATCGCTTCGTGGTTCAGCCGGCTTACCCGCTGGCTGGTCGTCGAGTTCGTGCCGAAGGAGGACAGCCAGGTGCAGCGGCTGCTGTCGTTCCGCGCCGACATCTTCGACGACTACAACGAGGCGGGGCTGGAGAAGGCGTTCGCCGGCGCGTTCCGGATTGTTTCCCGCCAACCGATTCGCGAGTCCGCCCGCATCTTGTATCTGATGGAGCGGCGGTGACTCGCACCGCGTGAGTCCGGAGTTCCCCCCACGACCCGCGAATGACGGACCAGGGGGTGATTGAGGCTGAGACCATGCCTGCCGTCCCGTTGTGCTATGCGCTGGTCCCCTCCCCTGAGCACGACCTCGAGAGCCATCCGGAAAACGCGGCCCGCTTTGACCTTGTTGAGCCCGCCATGGAGGAGCTGCCCCTCGGTGTCGCCGAACGTCTCGATGCGGGCGAGGCGCCCGACGACGCGATCCTGCGCGTCCACCTATCAAGCTACCTGCATGCTCTGGAGGCTGCATGCCTGCAGGGCCCGGCGTATGTGGACATGGCGCCCACCTACGTGACCCAGGCCTCGCTGGGCTCAGCACGGCGTGCTGCCGGAGGGACTCTCGCAGTCGTCGATCATGTGCTTGGTGGCAAGTCCCGAGCCGGCTTCGCCCTCGTCCGCCCGCCCGGTCATCACGCCACCGCCACTCGCGCCATGGGCTTCTGCCTGCTCAACAACATCGCCATCGCCGCCCGGCATGCTCAGGACTCGGGTCTGCAGCGCGTGATGATCGTCGACTTCGACGTGCACCACGGGAATGGGACTCAGGACATCTTTGAATCCGACGGGGACGTACTGTACGTATCGACACACCAGTACGGGATCTATCCTGGCACCGGCGCGATGAGCGACGTCGGGCTCGGCGCGGGAGAGGGGATGACCGTGAACATTCCTCTCCACCCACACACAGGCGACGAGGCGTTCAAGCGGATCGTTCATGCCGTGATCCTGCCTCTCGGCATTCGATTCGAGCCGGACCTGATCTTGATGTCCACTGGGTTCGACGCACACTGGCGCGATCCCCTCGGCCAGCTTCAGCTCACCTGCAGCGGCTACCATATGCTGACGCGCACGGTTGCTCACCTGGCAAGCGAGAAGTGCGGGGGACGAATCATCGCCGTCCTGGAGGGCGGATACGATCCTGAGGCCGTTCGAGGTTGCGTCACGGCAGTGGCCCTCGCGCTCGCCGGGCTTCCCGCACCTCCCGACCCCCTGGGCGGAGGCGGCTACCTCGAGCCCGACGTCGACCCGCTGATCGAGCGCTTGCGCCAACTCCACGGACTGTGAGACACCCGGTGCGGCATCGCTCTTGCATGCTCCTCTGGCATGCCACCGCAGTCCCGCTTGCGAAAACGCTCGAGGTGCGGCATACTGTTACATAAGGTGATGAAGTGGCCGACATAGCTTTGCGCGCCTATGTCAAGGAGATCGATGACCTCGTCGAGCGCGAGCAGCTCGATGAAGCCATTGCCCACTCCCGCCACGTCCTCGAAACCTACCCGAAGCACCTGGACACTTACCGCCTCCTCGGCAAGGCCTACCTGGAGGCCAAGCGCTACGGCGACGCGGCCGACCTTTTCCAGCGCGTGCTCTCGGCGATCCCCGACGACTTCGTTGCCCATATCGGCATGTCGATCGTCCGAGAGGACGAGGGCAACCTCGATGCCAGCATCTGGCATATGGAACGGGCCTTCGAGACCAATCCCGCGAATCCCGCGATCCAGCAGGAGCTTCGACGCCTCATCGGAAAGCGCGATGGGCTCGAGCCGCACAAGGTGCGACTCACCCGCGGCGCGCTGGCTCGCATGTACGCGCACGGCGAACTCTACCCCCAGGCGATCGCTGAGCTGCGCTCGGCACTCCAGGAGGACCCGGACCGGCCCGACCTGCAGGTACTGTTAGCCAACCTCTACTGGCGCACCGACCAGAAGGAGCAAGCCGCCGAGGTCGCCCAGCAGATCCTGACGAAACTCCCGTTCTGCCGCGACGCGAATCGCATCGCCGCCGGATATCTTCAGGGCATCGGCCGCGCCGACGAGGCAACACCGTCTCATCGCCGGCTGGCGTCCCTCGATCCGTACGCCGCCTTCGTCGAAACTGCGATGGTCGACCCCATCGGGGTGGATGCCGGTTCGGTTCACCTGCAGAAACTTGAGTGGCGTCCGGGTCATCCTGTGTCCGCCCCTGACCTTCCTCGGCCGACCTGGACCGATTCGCTCGGAGCCGGTCTGCGCGCCGATTCGCAAGCGGCTGCTACTCCCGCGGCGCCGGAAGGACCGATTCCAAGCTGGCTTGCAGGCGGCACGCCTGGCCATGCTCCTGCCCCATCACCAGTCCCACCGCCCGTCCCTGCCGCTCCGCCACCCGCGGAGGTTACCCCGGTGGAGGAACCCGCGCCGGCCAGCGTTCACCCGTTTGCCGGGGCAAACGCGCCCCCGTCTGCCAAGATCCCGCCCTGGATGCGCGAGGCTGGATGGGGCGAGTCGAAAGGTGAAGCAGTTGAGGGGCCCGTCTCCTTCAGCGATGATGAGCTCGCGCGTGCACCTACCGGAGCAAGCGAGGGCGAGCTGGCTCCAGCGGCTATTCCCGATTGGCTGAAGGACATTGCCCCTCCGCAGCTCGGCGCGGCTGGTGGCGGGCCGTCCGTGACATCAAGGCCCGACTGGGGGGATGAAGCCGCCTCAGGGACCCCCAAGCCGACTTCCGCACCCCAGCCCGCACAGCCTTCGGCTGAAGCAGGCACCGATAAGGGCGGCGAAGTCCCGACATGGTTGGAGGAGCCCTCGCCCGGCGCAACCGAGACGATTGTGACGTGGCTTGGTGACCGCAGCGCCCGAGCAGCTGCCTTCCAGCAACCACCCTCACCATCTCCAGAGCCGGAACCTGCCCCTGAAGCCGAGCAGCCCGATTGGCTCGCCCAGGGCGGTTTCCTGGATGAGGGGCCCGCCGAAGAAGTACCCTCAGCACCCGAGGGCCCACCCGCGTGGCTGACGGGCGTTGCAGAAGCAGCGGCTTCCGAGGAACTCCTGTCGGAGGAGCCGCCAAGCTGGGTGTCGGAGGAAACCCCGGAACCCGCGGAAGAGGAGATCACTCCGGAGCCACCACCAGGCCCAGAAGCACCGGACTGGCTGCGGGCTATTGCGGAGCCTGGAGCGGTTACAGCGCCTTCCGCAGAAGCCGAAGCGGCCTTCGGAACCGCAGGCGCGGGCATCGATTGGCTGAGGGGGATCGGCGAGCAGGAAGAAGCTCCGGCGCCGACCGAGGCTCCGTCCGCTGGCGCGGGAGACGAGTGGCTCAGAGGCCTGGTCGAATTCGGCGCAGAGGCGACCAGCGAGCAACCCACACCCGCGGCCGATGAAGACGCGGCTTGGCCGGAAGGCGAACCTGCCGCGGCGGAGGCCGCACCGTCAGAGACACCGGATTGGCTTGGCAGGCTGGCCGCGGCGGCGCCTCCTCCCGAGACGCCCAGCGCAGTCCAACAGCCCTCCTGGCTGGAAGAGGTTGCATCTGAGGGTGAGCCGGAGGCGGCGCAGGAACCCGATTGGCTCAGCGAGATGCCTGGCGCGTCCAAGAGTCAGCCTTCGCAGATCCCTGAGCCCGAAGCGGACGATTGGCTCAAGGGTCTCCTGGATGGAGCTGCCTTGCCGCAGGAGCCGGCGCCGGCACCCGCAGAAGCTGGTGGCGAGCCCGACTGGTTTGCGCTACAGGGACGGGAAGAGGAATCTGACGAGGACGCAGCGGCACGGATCAGGACGGCGACGACAGGCTGGCTGCGAGAAGTAGGTGAGCAGCCCATCCCGCCGGATGCTCTTGAGCCGCCCCCCGCACCAGATTGGCTCAAAGAATTCGAGGCCGCCGGAGGTCAGGCTGCCCAGCCCTCCGATCGGACCGTTGGCAGGATCAGGGGACAAGGTGCCGGCGCGCGTCCGGGTGGAACACGACCGCCCATCGGCGCGATGGATGCTAGCGCTGCTGGAGAGCTTGGCGAAGATGATGTCCAGAAGTGGCTGGAGGCGCTTGCGTCCAGACAAGAGGGTGGATCAGGGGCCGCCATCGAAGAAGCTCCACCTTCTGACACGGGCTCATTCTTCCCGCCCGCCGTCCCCGCCGAAGAAGCACGTCTTTCCGAGGAAGCCGAGGAGGGGATGGACTGGCTTGAGCAGGCGGCTGAGCAGGCCGAACCTCGGCGTGAGCCCTCGGTCACCTCATGGCAACCGGTCGACCAGGAACCCGAGTCGCCTCGCGAGCAGCAGCCGGTTTCACTCGAGTCCGAAGAAGAAGAGGTGCCGGACTGGCTGCGCTCGCTCGCGGCCGAGGGCGGGCCGGTTGAGCCTGCCGAAGAGCAAGCTCCTGCCGAGGAAACAGGGCCTGACTGGCTACTGACTGCTGCGTCCTCGACTGTCGTTTCCCGCACATCAATCCAAGTCCCTGAGCCTCCTGCACCCCCAGAGCCTCCCGAGCCAGCGGAGGAACTGGAAGAAGAAGCTCCCGACTGGCTGCGCGCCCCTGCGGAGGAAGTAGGCACTGCAGTGGAGCCAGAGCCGGTTGCAGAGGCGCCCGGCGAACTCGAGCAAGCACCCGACTGGCTGCGCGTCCCCGCAGAGGAAGCAGGCACTGCGATGGAGCCACAGCCGGCTGCAGAGAGACCGGGTGAATCCGAGCAAGCGCGCGACTGGCTGCTGTCCGCAGCCGGGGAAGTCGAGCCAGTTGAGCCAACGCCGGCGTACGAGGAAGAAGAGGCGGGGATGCCCGATTGGCTTCGGAAGGCCGCCGAGGCCCCGGAAGCGGCTGAGCCGGCCGAGCCGGTTTGGGAAGCCCCGGAAGCGCCGAAGCCTGTGCCACCTGCTGCACTCGAGCCGACGTGGATGCGACCCAGCGAGCCCGCTGGGGTCCGCCCAGTTCCTTCTGAGTCCGAGATCGTGGTCCCCGAATGGCTCCGGGTTCCAGTGGAGGCGCCGAAGCTTGAGCGGAAGCCTGAGCCGGAGGCCATGCCGGAACCTGTCGTCCCGGCCCCGGTTGCTCCTCCTCCTGTCGCGCCTGCTCCGCCGGCACCCGTTGCGGTCGTTACCCCGCCGCGACCGGAGGCACCCAAGCCGGCGGTTGAGGCACCTGCTCCACCGCGCCCGCCCAAGGCGCGCACAACTGCCCGGACGCTTCAGGAAACCCTCGCCGTCGCTCGACACGCGTTGGCTTCGAACGACCTTCAGAGCGCGGCCAAGCACTATGGGATACTGATCCGCCGCCGGTCGCTGCTGGATGACGTCATGGCGGACCTCAAGGTGGCTGTCGAACGCCTGCCAGACAGCCCGGAGCTGTGGCAGGCACTTGGCGACGCGTACATGAAGGCCGATCGGGCGGCTGAGGCCGTCGAGGCGTATCGGCACGGCCTGGCGAACCTGTGAGGTTCATTCCATGCGAGATTGACCGAACTCGGGGACGTCCCCGAGTTCGGCGTTTGCGGAGGCAACGTTGGAACGAACGCTGGTCTTGGTCAAGCCCGATGCAGTGCAGCGCGGCCTCATCGGTGAGGTCATCGCCCGGCTGGAGCGGCGCGGGCTGCGCCTGGTTGCCGCCCGATTCGTGCAGGTAGACCGCAAGCTCGCCGAGCGGCACTACGCCGTGCACAAGGGCAAGCCGTTCTACGATGGCCTGATCGCCTACATCACCTCAGCCCCGGTCATGGCGATGGTGTGGGAGGGGCCGAATGCCATCGCCGCCGTCCGCCAGACGATGGGATCGACGCGACCCACGGAGGCTGCACCCGGCTCGATCCGTCATGACTTCGGGCTGACGGTTGGCAGGAACCTGACGCACGCCTCCGATTCGCCGCAGACTGCGCAAGAGGAAGTGAACTTGTGGTTCAAGCCTGACGAACTCATCACGTGGGAACGTGACCTGGACCGCTGGATCTTCGACGCCTGAGTTCGCTTCGCTAAGTGCAGTAAGATGCCACCGGCCGCTCCTTGGAGCGGCCGGCTCAGTTCACCAGACAGACGAAGGGACTGGGACCCCCCTCTTGCGGCGTTGCGCCGCATTGCGCGTTTCGCCGCGGAGAGAATGATCGGTCCGACACCATCACGCAATGCGAAGGATCACCCGTCCGTCGCGCCACAGCTCTTCAAGCTTGTAGTACTTGCGTTGCGACGGAGAGAGCAGGTGAATGATGACGCTGCCGAAATCCAGCAGGATCCATCCGCTGGCCGCGCTGCCTTCGGAGGGCGCTCGGCCCGTGCGTGCCGCACCCTTGAACTTCCGGAGCAGATCATCCGCCAGCGCCTGCAACGTGCGCTCGGAGAGGCCCGTGGATAGCACGAAGTAGTCCGCGAAGGAGCACACTCCAATCAGGTCGAGAACCAGGATGTCCTCACCCTTCTTCTCGGCCAGAGCCTCAGCCAGTGCGCGCGCAAGGTCCAGCGGTTCGCCCGTCATGTCCCTCCCTGATGGTCAATGAATGCGCTCTCAAGTGCCATCGTGACTGCCTGCTCAGGCGAGGAGGCTTCGAGCACCCCGGCTGGCACGCCGTGACGATCGCGAGCGTCCCAGGTTCCCAGTCCGATGACACGCCTGCCGGCCTTGAGCGCCAGGCCGATCTCCGATAGCGTCCCTGCCCCTCCGCCGATGGCGATGACGGCCCGCCCGGCCAGGATCAGGATCGCGTTGCGCGCCTGCCCCATACCGGTCGGGAGTGCGATCGTGACGCTCCGCATGGGCTAAATCCCAGCGGCTTCTTGGGGCACGCTCGCCGTAACCGGCCACGTTATGCCCCACGCGCTCCGTCCGAGCGCGAGCCGATTTCTGGCTGCGTTTTCAACGCGGTCCATCTCGAGGCCGCAACCGCACCGCACCCAACGGTCCGCCAACGTCAGGGTCTCAGAGAGTGCCCCGCAGCCCGAGCAAGTCCTGGAGGTGTAGGCTGGAGCGACCGCCACAACTGTCTTCCCGGCCCATGCTGCCTTGAAAGACAGGTGCATTCGGAAGGTTCCCCAGCCAGCGTCCAGGATGCTCTTGGCCAAGTGCGGGTTGCGTGCCATGTTCGGGATTTGCAGGTCCTCGACTGCAATCCGGTCGTAGCGCGAGACAAGGCTATAGACCAACTTCTTCAGGAAGTCCATCCGGCGGTTCGCCACATGCGCGTGCTGCCGGACAACAACAGCTTGGACAGCCTTGCGCCGATTGGCCCCTCCTGCCCTACGACGTGCAACCCGGCGTTGCAGGACGCGCAAGAGTGCCTGCTCTGTCCGATACCACTTGGGGTTTTCTATGCGCTCGCCATCACTCGTGGTGAGCAGGCTGGCGATGCCTACGTCGATCCCGACCTCGGCTCCGGTGGAAGGCAGGAACTCCGGCTTGGCGTCGCAATTGAAGGAGGCGTACCAGGACCCCGCTTGCCTGCGGATGCGGAGGGTCTTGATCTCGCCCTTGACT
>JAPLGR010000407.1 GCA_026390045.1 Chloroflexota bacterium
GCCGCCCCGCCCAGCGTCGCCATCTCCAGTACCTGGCGCGCCGTCAGCAAGTCGGATGGACCGTCGATGGCCGGCGCAACCGCCGACCCCAGGCGCGAGAGCAACATCGCCTGGCGGGCCTCCGCCAGCAGGTGCGAGCTGTCATTGCTAGCGGACCCATCCACCCCGAGGCCGACATTCACGCCTGCCGCGCGGTAGCGTCGGACAGGGGCGATGCCCGACGCCAACCGCATGTTCGATGTCGGGCAATGCGCCACGCCGATCCCGGCGCGCGCCATGCGCGCCACCTCGGACGCATCGATGTGCACTGCGTGCGCAAACCACACGTCGGGGCCGGACCAATCGAGCTCCTCAGCGTACGCCAGCGGCCGGTGGCCGAATGTTTCCCGGCAGAAAGCGTCCTCATCCATCGTCTCGGCCAGGTGCGTGTGCAGGTGGACGTTGTGGACGCGGGCGAGCGCCGCCGATTCGCGCATCAGGTCAGGCGTGACGGAGAACGGGGAGCATGGCGCCACAACCACCTGGAGCATCGATCCCGGCCGTGCGTCATGGTAGGTCTCGATCAGCCGCTGCGTGTCCTTGAGAATCGCTTGCGGCTCCTCGACGACCGAATCGGGAGGCAGGCCGCCCTGGCTTTCTCCCAGACTCATCGAGCCGCGCGAGGCATGGAAGCGCAGGCCGACCTCGCGGGCGGACTCGATGGCGTCGTCGAGCCGGCAGCCGTTGGGGTAGATGTACAGGTGATCGGAGGCGGTGGTGCAGCCGCTCAGCGCCAGCTCCGCCAGGCCCAACGTTGTGGAGATGCGGATGTCCTCTGGCCGCATCCTGGCCCAGATCGGGTAGAGGGTCTTGAGCCACGCGAACAAGCCTGCATCCTGTGCAGCCGGGACCGCTCGGGTGAGCGTCTGGTACAGATGGTGATGGGTGTTGACCAGGCCGGGGAGCAGGATATGGCCGCGCAGATCGAGGATCTCGTCGGCCTTTGACGGGAGCTCGGAGGAAGGGCCTACCTTCTCGATCCAACCATCGCGCGCGAACAGGCCGGCGTCGCGCAGCTCGCGCCGGTCACGGTCCATCGTCAGCAGGACTGACGCGTTCCGGACGAGGAGAGTCGCCATCGGACCCCGGTCTCCGCCTTGCAGGGATGTGTCCCAATTGTCAGACAACTTCCCCTGAAACGCAAGACTCTCCCCGGAATCAGCAGGGGCAGCCTTGCGGGCTGCCCCTGGCTAGAGACCGGGGATGCCGGCGGCTAGCCGGCGGCCATCTGCGCGCCGCGCAGCGTGTTCGCCATCAGGCCCATGATGGTCATCGGACCCACGCCGCCCGGAACCGGGGTAATGGCGCCCGCAACCTGCACTGCTTCGTCGAAGGCGACGTCGCCCACCAGCCGGTAGCCGGACTTCTTCGTGGGGTCTTCCTTCCGATTCGTGCCGACATCGATCACGTAGGCGCCCGGCTTGATCCAGTCGCCGCGGATCATCTCTGCCTTGCCGATAGCGGCGATGACGATGTCCGCCTGGCGAACCACGCCCGCTAGATCCTTGGTGCGCGAGTGGCAAATCGTGACCGTCGCGTCTTCCTTGACCAGGAGCAGCGCCGCCGGCATACCCACGATGTTCGAGCGTCCGACGACCACGGCGCTGGCACCCGAGAGCTTGGCGCCAGCCTTCTTGAGCAGGATGATGCAGCCGGCCGGGGTGCACGGGACAAACATCGGCTCGCGCCCCTTCTGCGCCAGGCGGCCGATGTTGACCGGGTGGAAACCGTCAACATCCTTCTCGATGCTGATCGAGCGCAGCACCGCCTCCTCATCCAGCCCAGCCGGAAGCGGCAGCTGGACCAGGATGCCGTGCACCTTGGGATCCGCGTTCAGCTTCCTGACCAGCGCCTCGACCTCCTGCTGGGAGGCCGTGGCCGGCAGATCGTGAGCAATGGACTCGATTCCCAGTTCGGCGCACATCTTGCGCTTCATGCCGACATAGGTATGCGATGCCGGGTTGTCCCCCACCAGAACGGCCGCCAGCCCCGGCTTGACGCCTGCTGCCGTGAGCTTCTTCACACCCGCGGCGATCTCGGCCTTCATCTCATCCGCAATCGCCTTCCCATCAATGATTCTGGCTGTCATGCTCGTCTCCCGCCCCTGTTATTCTGGCTCAGGCAGCCCGGCGCGGTGCGCGCCCGGCCCCCAAGGTCGGCTCTTTCCGGTTCCTGACTGAGATTATCCGCCCGCCCGCATCCAGCTACCAAGGACAACACTCACGGGGGCTTCGGATACCTATCCTATCCTGGGGTCCGCAACGTCTGTGCTCGCCGCCCGTCTAGGGACGCCACGCGGGGTCAAAATCCTGCCCCGGATCCGTGGTCAGCAGGCCGTGGTTGGTGCAGCCCGAGGTCATGATGCCGATCTCGTGGTTGACCCCATCCGGCCAGGTTTCAAAGACCAGCCAGCGGTCGTCGGGCGACCACTTGGGCGTGGACATCGGCTCCGATGCCTGTGGACCCTGAGGACAGAGCCTCATCGGGCCGGACGTCCGGTCGTCGAACGACATGGCCACTAGGCGCGGGATCCCGCCGATCCTGCGTTCAAAGACCACCCTCGTTCCGTCGTGCGACCAATCCGGGTGCGAGGAGGAGTCCTCGCTACGCGAGAACGACTGCGCATCCGCGCCGAAGTCCGGCAGGATCCACAGCTCGCCGATCCCGACGCGCTCAGACACAAACACCATCTGGGTCCCGGTTGGCACCCAGGCCGGCTGTGAGTTGCGGGCCGTCCCTTCAGTCAGCGGTTCCACATCGGTCCCCAGAGGGCTGATCAAGTAGAGATGCGGGACGTTGGGGTTGTCGCGCAAGCTGGCGAACGCGATACGCGTCCCATCGGGAGACCACGCAGGATCGTAGTCACCGCCAGGGGCCGTCGGCAGCGAGGTCAGCCCGCCGCCATCCGCCTGCACCACCCACAAGCCGGAACCTGGATACTGCTCCTGGTCTTCGCGACAGGGCGAGGTGAAGACCAGTCGCTGTCCATCCGGGGACCAAGCTGGCTGGCATGCGCCATCGGTCATCGACGTCCATTGCTTAACGCCGGTGCCATCGATGTTGGCGATGAAGACCTGAGGCAGACCGGTTCGCGTTGACGCAAAGGCAATCTGGCCGATGCCGCCGCCCATCGGTGTTGGCCCAAAAGCGGGGACGGTCTGCGTGGGCAGCACTTCAGGCGAGGCCATGGCCGACTCGGTCGACGAAGCTGGCGCCGTATCTGCGGGCAGCACCGCAGGGCCTGTGTCCGAAGCCAGCGGCAGCAATCCCGGGAGCGTCGCGGCTGCGGAGGAAGGCGTCGCCCTCCCGCCATCGTCCTGGTTGTGGTCGGACAGCGCGTAGATCGCGCCGGCCAATGTGACCCCGACCGTGACCAGGCCGATCAGCACCACGGGCCAACGTCGCCGTCGGCGGACGGGCGCAAGTCCTCCTGTTCCGCGTGGCGGCGCGACCGTTCTTGGTGCCCCCACGCGCGTCTGCTCGAGGTACGAGTAGCCGCGAACGACCGTCGGCTGGCTTCCTGAGGAGCTGGCTCCGAGCGCGGCGGCCATTTCTGCCATCGACTGGTAGCGCTCTTCCGGCTTGACGGCCAGCGCCTTCTCGACCACACGTGCGAGCCCGGCGCTGACGTTCGCATTGCGCTTGTGGACCGGCGTGAGCTGCGCGCGGCCCATCGCGCGCTCAAGGGAATCCTCGGGAATCGTGGCGGTCAGTGCTGCGTACAGCGTGGCGCCGAGTGAATAGATGTCGGTGCGCGGATCCGTCCGCCCGCTGCCGTACTGCTCGGGCGGGGAGAAGCCCGGGGTCATGGCCTTGGCCCCGGTCGTGGTCGCGCTGTCCTCGTCCACCACCTTCGCCAGCCCAAAGTCAACCAGGACGGCGCGCCCTTCCGGTGTGATCTTGATGTTCCCGGGCTTGACGTCGCGATGCAAGACGGGTGGCGTGCGCGAGTGCAGGTAGGCCAGCGCGTCCGCCGCGTCCAGGAACCAGGCCAGCGCCTCCTCCTCCCGCACCGGTCCCCCGTGCTCCAGCTTCTGGCGCAGGTCATCCCCCTGCACGAAGTCCATCACCAGGTACTGGCCTTCGCCTTCGATCACGAAGTGGTCGGTCACGCGCGGCAGGTTGGGGTGACGCAGGCTGGCGAGAATCGTCGCCTCGCGCCGGAACTGGCGGGCGAACTCCTCCGTGGTGAACAGGTTCTCCTTCACCGCCACCGTCACGCCAAGGTTGACGTCGACGATTGTATCGCAACGCGCATTCAATGGCCATCTCCCCAAGCCCCTGGTAGGCCGATGTAAGGAGAATGCAAGATGGCGCCTCGCGACGAGATGACTATGATTGGAGGGCAATGGCTGAGGGAATGCGAAAGACAACGGCGCGGCCCCACTGCGCCCACCCATTCCACCGGTGGGCGGCCAGGATTCTGGCCGCTTTGATGCTCACGGCAGCCGCGCTCTCCGGCGGTCCCGCCCCGCGGGCCGCAGCCTTCCCCATCGAGGGAGACGAGCAGGCACCCAGCCTGCCAACAGGGGATGACCCTTCCGAGCCGGAAGACGGTCTGCAAGTGTCAACGATCGGGTTCTCCGTCGAAGGGCGGCCGATCGAGGTGACCCGATTCGGGCAGGGCCCTACCGCGCGGCTGATCGTCGCCGGGATCCACGGGGGCTCGGAAGCCAACACGACCTCCCTGGCAGAGGAGCTCGTCAACTACCTCGCGCGCCACGCCGAGGCGGTGCCCCCAGGGATCACGCTCTACATACTTCCGCTGCTCAACCCCGATGGCGCCGCCCGGGCGACGGGATCGGACGGAAGGACCAACGCGCACGGCGTCGATTTGAATCGCAATTGGCCGGCCTTGTGGATGCCTCGGTGGGACCGCTCAGGCTGTTGGGACCTCGCGCCGACCACCGGGGGGAGTGGTCCGGCGTCAGAGCCGGAGACGATGAGTCTGATCCAATTCATTTCCGCGTCGAAGGTTGATGCGCTGATCAGCTACCACAGCGCTGCCCTGGGGGTCTTCCCCGGCGGGCAGCCCCCCGAGAGTCGCTCACTGGCTTTGGCCGAGGCGCTGGCGACGGTCAGCGACTACCCCTACCCTCCGGTGGACACAGGCTGTGCTTTCACAGGCCAACTCATCGACTGGGCAGCCGACAACGGCATCGCGGCCGTTGACATCGAACTCCACAACCACCGTGACACCGACCTCGAGCTGAACCTGGCGATCCTGCGGGCGTTCCTCGACTGGGAGAGCTAGCGCGCGAGGTGAGCCGACGCGCAGCGCCGCAGGCCGTGGCGGCCTGCGGCGCCCTCACTTCTCATGAAGAAGCGCCTACGCTGCCTCGACCCTGCGGCGCCTGGAGTACAAGGCCAGCACAAAGGCCCCCAGCCCGCGCAGCGCGACGTAGGGCAGCAGCCCAAACCAGCCGACGTATGGCGTCAGGCATCCGAGGGTTAGCGCAACGGTCCCCCAGATGAGAGGGCGCAGCCCCCGTCCGCCGGGCAGGATGCGCGCGCCCACGATCTGCGCCATCGCGGCCAGCCCGAAGGTAATGCCGATCACCAGGACCGCGGCCAGCAGCACGGCCACCACAATCACGAAGTCAAGTCCGGTGTTGTCCGCCAGCGCGATGACGGCGGCGATCAACGCGCCGACGAAGATCAGGTTCACCAAGCCGACCAGGAAGCTGCGCGCGGCCTGGGTCTCGGCTGCTTCACGGGTGCGGGCGATCCACGACGTGAACAGGGCGCTCATGACCACGAACAGCCCGACAAGCGTTGCACCCAGTAGCGGGACGGCGATCAGCAATCCAAGCAGTTGATCCATGGTTCCTCCCAGATTGCCCCTGACTCGGTCGGGGGCGAGATGTCTACGTCGCGGCGGGCGTCACCCCTTCAGGATTTGCAGTCGACAGCGCAGAGGGCAGCACGCCGTCGCGCTCGAGCCTACGCGTGTTCCTTCCCAGCCAAACGAGGAAGATCACCATTGCCAGCCCCACCAGCGCCATGCCCCTCATTTCCACTGCGCGGGCGGGGTCCATCTGCTGCAGCGGCGCCAGGATGATCAAGAAGGAAAGCGCCCCGCTTGCCAGCGCAAGCTGGCGACGGGCATCCCAGCGTGAGGCGGAGCTGCCTCGCCGGAAGACGAACCAGAGCATCGTCACGAGCAGGAGCATGAGCGCCATGTCCGCCAGCGGTCCGACTTTGGTGTTGGGAACTGCCCACAGCAGTGCGAAGAATGCCACCGCGCCCGCCAGACCCGCGGCATAGAACGCGAGGCTGCGAGGTTTATCCACCGCAGCGTTGATCGGACGCACCTCGCGGAACGCGGCTGGCATCCGCTTCGCCACGACATACAGCGCGATCGCGGCCAGCACGGCCAGCAAGTACGGAACCACCGGCGGGCGATACGGCGTGAGTGCGGTGAACCCGAGGACAACGTCTGCGACCAGGAGCACAGCCAACGCGCGGAACATGCGTCGCCCAATCCACGGCTCATTCGCCCGGTTCGGAAACATCAGCGTCACCAGCAGGATCGGGATGCAGATGCTCCACACGGTGTGGAAGATGGTCAGGCCAAGGCTCCACACCCAGTTCACACCGCCCCAGCGGCCATAGACGCCTAGCGGCCCGATATCGACCCACTGTGGATCAAAGAAGCTCTTCACCATCAGCCCTTCTTCGATGATCCCGTAGGCTGCCCCGAGGACGACGATCGAAGGCCATCCCTTGCGCCAGCGGAGAGCGAGTTCGCGGATCAGGATTGCGCCGCTGCCGTACAGCAGGCACAGCAGCAGGAGGGAGAACGGCTGGAAGAACTCCGCCGGCGGCGACGATCCGGAGAGCAGCTCCGCAGTCATCGGTGGAAGGAAGAACAACACCAGGGCTGGCGAGATGCCGCGTTTCGGCGTACCAGGCTGCTGGCGGTCCAATTGGGCTGACGCGGTCACACCCTGCCTCCCTGCGACCGACGGCCGATCCGGCCAGGACGCGCCGTACTGACGTCCGCCCCTCCAACCGTCTTCTCAATGACGCCGTTCGCCGATCGCAAGAGCAGCGCGTTCCCTACCAGCCCCAAAACAAGCGCCGCCGCTGCCAGCCCCACCCACCCCTGCACCGGTCCGTCCAAGTGTGGAATCGTGACGCGCATCGATGCGAGCCTGGAGGGATAGGATGGGATGAAGTTGAGGAAGGGAGCGATCCAGGCAGTTGCCTCGGCAACAAGCCGCAGGCTGTGTGCGCGCAGCGCCAAGTAGGCCGGGTGAGTCAGCAGCGCACTGAACCAGCTCTCCATGCGGAGACTCAGCGCGGCGAAAGCCGCTGTCGCCGCAACTGCCTGGGCGGCGAGGACCAAGCGAAAGCGCACACTGCTCGTGCGTGCTGCCTGGAGGTTGGCGACTACGCCGGGCGCCAGGTCGCGATCCAGTTGGGGCGGATCCACCAACTCCATTTGGCTGAACAGGAGCTCCGCGCGCCGCAGCAGGCGAGTGCACTCGGGGCAGGATCGCAGGTGACGCTCCGCCTCGATCCTTGCCACCGGGCTGAGCCTGCGATCGACGAAATCGTAGACGGCCTCCTCGCTCAGGTGCCACTGCTCACGATCAGCCATGATCGACCAGCCTCCGTGCAAGGATCCGCCGGGCGCGGAACAGGTGCGATTTCACGTCAGACAGCGGCAGATGGAGCGCCGCTGCAATCTCCTCGTAGCTCGCGTCCTGGTAGTGCCGCAGCTCGACCACCGCGCGGTAGACCGGGGGGAGAGCGAGGATGGCCCGGCGAATCTCCTCCGCCTCCTGGCGCTTCTCGGCCGACCATTCCGGCGTTGGGCCGGGCGGTCCGCCCTGCAGCCCTGCCTCGTCATCCAGGTCGACCAGGATGGGCTGCCGGCGCTGCAGCCGGTTCAAGCACAGGTTCGCCGCCACACGGCGGATCCATGGGCCGAACGGGTACGCCAGGTCGAAGGTGTCCAAGCGCTCATACCCTCGGATGAACGCGTCCTGAGCCAGGTCCTCGGCTTCCTGCCTCTCACCGAGCATGCGGTAGCACACGCCGAACACCGAGCCCTGGTAGCGCCGGACCAAATCGCCGTACGCTTCCAGGCGTCCCTGCCGGACCTGCCCGACCAGCACGCCGTCATCGGCTGCTTGCATGCTCATAGGCTACTACAAGGAAGGACGCGAGGAAGTTGCACGCAAGTCCCATCGTCGCCCCACGGGGCGCTGCTGTCCGCAGGGAAAGCAGCAGGGCACGGCCTGGTGGCCGTGCCCCGTCAACCCCATGATGATCCCACCATCAGGCGACTAGACGTCCAAGTTGCGGACCTCGTGCGCGTGGGTCTGGATGAAGCGCCGGCGCGGCGGAACCGCCTCACCCATCAGCATATCGAACGTCCGGTCGGCGACGGCCGCGTCCTCAACAGTGACCTGCATCAGGGTTCGGTGGGTCGGATCCATCGTCGTCTCCCACAGCTGCTCCGGGTTCATCTCGCCCAGGCCCTTGTAGCGCGAGATCGAGGCCTTGTCCGCCCCGCCATCCAAGCCCTTGAGCACTCTCTCCCGGTCTTGCTCACT
>JAPLGR010000666.1 GCA_026390045.1 Chloroflexota bacterium
GGGGTGACCATCCAGGAGCGCAGCAGGCGGCGGCCCATCGGCGTGAGCGTCGCGTCCAGCACCCCGAGGAGCGAGCCCCGCACCTCTCCCGTGCGCAGCGTCTCGGTCAACTCCAGATTGCGCCGGGTGGAACTGTCGAGCGCCATGAAGTCATCGAGGGCATAGGTCGAGAGGCGGGTGAGAAGGGGGAGCACCGCTTCCTGCGTGTCACCCAGGTAGGCGAGAAGTCCGCCTGCGGCCCGGGCGGCCAGCGGTTTGTCCTGCAGCCCGAAGCCATCCAACGTCGATGTGCCGAAGTGCTCCCTCAGCCGATCCTCCGTCCGCTGCAGCTCGAAGCGCCATTCTGGCTGAACGGTCACGTGCCCGTCCCACCCGAGCTCCCCGGCCGATGGCTCGGGGACCAGGACTTCAGCGGGCTTGAGGCGGCTGAGCTCGAGCCGGAGAGCGGTCCGGCGATCCGGAGCGCTGATCTCTGTGGCGGCGAATTCGCCAGTGCTGATGTCGGCGAAGGCCACGCCGGCGCGATTCCCCTCCAGCACCACCGCCGCCAGGTAGTTGTTGGAGTCGCCCGGCAGCAGGCCGGGCTCGACAACCGTCCCGGGCGTCACCACGCGCACGACCTCACGCGGGAACAGCCCGCGCACGGGCGTATCGCCCACCTGCTCGCAGATCGCGACGTGGAATCCCTTTCCGATCAGGCGCGCCAGGTAGTTCTCGACGGCGTGAAACGGGATGCCGGCCATCGGCACGCGCACGCCCTTGGCGACATTCCGCGAGGTCAGCACGATGTCGAGCTCGCGCGCGGTCACCTCAGCATCCTGGTCGAAGGTCTCGTAGAAGTCGCCGAGGCGGAAGAAGACGATCGCGTCCGGGTGCTGGCGCTTGATCTGCAGATACTGCTGACGAACGGGGCTCAGGTCCTGGGTCACTGCAGGCGCATTCTAAGTCCGCCGCGGCGGGACTGCAAGCAGTTGTGCTATACTGCGCGCATGCCCGCGATCGTTGCCATCGACCTCGGCGGCACGAGTACTCGCGCCGCCTTCTTCGCCAACGCCGAGCCGCCCGCGCAGGCGCAACACAAGCTCCCCACCCCCAGCGAGCGCGGGGCGGATGCAGTCCTCAATCGGATCGCACAAGCCATCGAGGCTGTTCTTCCTCCAAACACACGCCCGGACCGAATCGGCGTGGGTGCCCCCGGACCGCTGGATCCGTATCGCGGTGTAGTCCTCGACACGCCGAACGTTGCCGGCATGGTCAACATGCCCCTGCGGGACCGCATCGCCGAGCAGTTCGGGTGTCCGGTGGCGCTCGGCAACGACGCCAATCTGGCGGCGCTTGGCGAGCTCCGGTATGGCGCCGGTCGTGGCGCCAAGGACCTGCTCTATCTGAACATCGGCACCGGCATTGGCGGCGGGGTCATCGTGGATGGTCACCTGCTGCTCGGTAAGCGGGGCCTGGCATCCGAACTCGGGCATATGCAGGTCCAACCCAGCGGCGAGCGTTGCGGGTGCGGCCAGGTCGGGCACTTGGAAGCGATCGCTAACGGGCCGGCGATCGCCCGCGCCGCTCGGCAGCGCCTGCTCTCCGGTGAACCTTCAAGCCTGAGCCGACTGCCCGGCAGCCCCGATTCGGTGACGACCAACGACATCGGGCGAGCGGCTTTGCAGGGCGATCCACTGGCAAGCTCGGTCCTCGAAGAAGCAGGGGGAGCGATCGGGCGGCACCTAGCCAGCCTGGTTCACGCCTTCGACCCGGAGGTCATCGTACTGGGCGGCGGCGTGTCCCTGATCGGCCCCCTGTTCTTCGAGCCCATCGAGCGTGCGATGCGAATGCATGTCATGCACCCTGCGTACCTCGACGGGCTGCGCCTGGTCGCTGCCGAGCTCGGCGATGAGGCGGGGCTGATCGGCGCCATGATCCTGGCACGCGAGCTGTGAAGGGATTCCACGCGATGCGTCTCCGAGGCCTGCTGACCGCGCTCGTGATCGCGGTCGCCGCATGCACGCCGTCTGTGCCGGCGTCCGGGAGCCTTGTCTACGGCCTAACCCTGGCACCAAGTGGCATCGACCCTCACCTCAACGCCTCATCCGAGCTCGGGATCCCTCTGAGTTCCGTCTATGACACGCTGGTCTTCCTCGACCCGGAGACGGGCGAGTTTGTCCCCGGGCTCGCCAAGGACTGGACGATCTCGCCCGATGGCACCACGTACACCTTTCACCTGCGGCGCGACGTGACCTTCCACGACGGAACGCGCTTCGACGCGCAGGCCGTGCGTGCCAACATTGAGTACACCCTCAACCCGGACAACCACTCGCAGAAAGCGGCCTTCATGCTCGGGCCGCTCGATCGGGTCGAGACGCCGGATGATTTCACCGCGGTGTTTGTCCTCAAAGAGCCGTACGCGCCGCTCCTGGATTCCCTCTCGCAGGTCTACTTGGGCATGGCGTCCCCCACGGCCCTCGAGGAATGGGGCCCTGTGGACTATCAGTTCCACCAGGTTGGCACTGGGCCGTACCTCTTCGTCGAGTACGTCCCCAATGACCGCATCACCCTGCAGGCCAACCCTGTCTACGACTGGGGGCCCTCTGTCTATCAGCAGCGCCGCGCATCGATCCAGACGATCACCTTCCGGTTCTTCACAGACGCGGCCACGCGTGCGCTGGCACTGGAGAGCGGTCAGGCCGACATCGTGGGCGAGGTCCCTTCCTACGACGCCGAACGGCTGACTGCTTCAGGTGATTTCTCGCTGCTCCCCGTCGCCATCGCCGGCCAGCCGCTCCAGTTCATGCTGAACACGACACGCGCCCCGACAGACGAGCTGGCCGTGAGGCAAGCGCTGATCCTGGGGACCGATCGCGCAACCATCGTTCAGACCATCTTCGGCAGCACTTCCCCGGTGGCGCAGGGGCCTCTCTCCCTGAACGTCATGCCCTTCCTTGCCGAGGATCCGCTGTCCGACAACGACCCGGCGGAGGCTGCCCGACTGCTCGACGCCGCCGGCTGGACTCTGGAGGAAGGGCAGACTGCCCGCTCGCGTTCTGATCAGCCGTTGCAGCTGAAGATCGTCGCCCCGTCGTGGGGGTCGAACCCAGAGGTGGCCCAGCTGCTGCAGGCCGACTGGGAGCGCTTGGGAGTCAAGGTTGAGGTCGAAACCGCTGCCGGCTTCGGGCCCCTCAAGGAAGCCCAGGCCACAGGGGAGTACAACCTGATCGGCGTCAACTTGTTCGGCACCGACCCCGATCTGCTGAGACCTTTCTTCACAACGGACGGAACGTACGACTGGACGATGATCCACTCAAGTGAGCTTGATCGACTGCTCCTCGAAGCGTCGCAGTCCACCCAAGACAGCGTTTCGCGCGCAGCGATGTACGAGCAGGTCGCCGGAAAGATACGCGAGCAGGCCCTGAT
>JAPLGR010000097.1 GCA_026390045.1 Chloroflexota bacterium
TCTTATCGGGTTCGTGTCCCTCAGGTCGCGGTTTTGCCTCCGGCTTCCTCCGGACCCCGCCTCACGACGACGCCCTTGCCCTTGGCTACGGTGGGTGCCATCAACCCCCGGGAAGGACTTCCACCTTCCTAGTCAGCGCCCCTGCTGGGCGTACACGCACCGGGAGGCCGCCAATCGGCGACCTCCCATTACTCCAGCCAGGCTGACTGCGCAGCCAGCCTACTCGTCCTTGCCCTTCCCGTGTTCGCTGTGCTGCTCGCGCAGCGTCGTGCGCACGCAGCCCCAATCCTGACCGCATATACCGGTGTAGATCGAGAGCACCTGCTCGGACGTCAGCCCGTACTTCGCCGCCAGTTGCTCGGCCACCCGCACGTTCACCTGCTCCTGAATCTGATTGCCCTTCGGCTCATCGGGCTGTGAGCCCTGCCCCTGGCCGTTGCCTTGCCCGTTGCCCTGACTCTGCGTTGCGCTCTCGTCGCCCTTGCGGATCGAGCCCCAGCTCTCACCGGCGGCATGCGCCTCAAGCACCGCGGTCCAGTCAGTCCCCAGCCGTTCCGCAACGCGCGCCGCCTGCTCCAGTTCCACCGCTCGGACTCCCATGTCCTCGTAGCCGGCGACCACCACCGGATCGACGCCGAGCTCCTGCGCCGCGCGGTAGATCTGGCCGAGCTCGCCGTTGCCAGCGCCAGCGGCTAGCAGATCGAGCGCCCCGGCGAAGTCGGTCTCGTAGCGCACCGCGACGCGTGCCGCGGCTCGAATGTCGGCCACGCTGTTCTCGCCGGTGGCGACGCGCTCGATCAACTCAACAATGCCCACCTCATCCAGCGCCTTATCGATGCGGTCGAGCTGCGTGAGCAGGCCCCAGCCGCTGCCATCGAGCTTCCAATCCAGGATCTCCTCCCAGGTCAGGTCAGGGATCGTCTCGGCCAAGCTGTAGGCGTGCCGCATCTGGCCGAAGCCGAGCTGCGATCCGGTCAGCCCGCCGGTGAAGTAGTTGTAGATGTCCTCGCAGGTGTAGAGCTGCTCGGATTGCTGCGGGAAGAGTGTGTTGACCGCGTCGGCAATCCACTGCGCCGTCGGGTGGCAGCCCTCGGCGAGAGGATCGTCAACGACGATGACCAGCGTGTCCTCGGCCGTCAGGCCGCACGCGTCCGTAACAACTGCTCCCGCGGTGTGTTTTCCGCCTGCGCTGTAGGTGGCGCTGGCCGTCGGCGAGGCCGGATCGGAGGTGGAGGCTGATGCGCCGTCAAGCGTCCAGGCGTACGTGTACGGCTCGGCCCCGCCCGTCACCTCCGCTGTCAGCGTCACTGTTACGCCTCCCTCAACCAGCGGGAGCAGAGGCGGAAAGGGATCACTGTTGAGCGTGACCGATGGGCCGATGACCAGCGTGCCGCCGGCCTGCCCGGACAGCTCCCCGCTGGTGGCGGTCACGGACCAGGCGTAAGAGCCGCTCGCCGAGTAGGTGTGGTGCACTACGGTCGGCGTGGTTCCATTGTCGTCGATCAGTGTCTCGCCGTCTCCAAAGTCAACGACCAGCGCATAGGGCGCCGTCCCGCCCTCGATACTGATGTCGAACTGCGCCGAGGCGCAGCTGGCCGTCGCGTCCACCGACACGATCAATGCGGCCTGGGGCACGGGAGCAGCCGAAGCAGGAAGCGGCACGGCCAGCGCGCCCACCAGGATTGCCAGGGTAGTCATGATCCGGAACGCGTTCATCGCTTTCCCCTCCCATCGCTGGGCGTGAGCCGCCCGCGCTGTGCTTGATGTCTGCATCGATGCTAACGGGCAATCGCCATGGCCGTTACACGAGGCAACTAGTACCCTGGAACCACCCAGTAGATGCGGACTCGGGGGCCATCGCGGCGGGGGAGCGCTCATGGTACCCTGCTGATGGCAGGTGTAACGCCGGCCTGCAGGTTCCGTTATCAAGGGTGGACGCGTGACCTCGACGCTGGACGAGGACGAACTGATCGCGCGGGCCCGGCAAGGCGACCGAGAGGCCTTCGCCGATCTCTACCAGCGGTACCTGCCGATGATCTACGCCTACGTGCGCGCAAGGGTGTACGACAATCACGACGCTGAGGACCTGACCGAGCAGGTCTTCCTGCGCGCCTTCCAAACGTTGAGTCGCTATCGCGGTCGCGGCTGGCCGTACTCGGCCTTCCTGTACCGCGTCGCCCGCAATCTGCTGGTCGATCACATCCGGCGCTTCCGGCCGGAACTCCCGGCCGAGGCCGCTGAGGTGCAGCCCGACCCCGCGCTATCAGCGGACGAGGCGCTGATCCAGCGCGAGGAGCACCGTCGTTTGCAGCAAGCATTGGATCGCTTGCCCGCAGACTATCAGGAAGTGATCCGACTCCGGCTGCTCCTCTCCTTGCCCACAGCAACCGCCGCGGTCTGGCTGGGGCGGAGCGAGGGCGCGGTGCGCGTGCTCCTCTATCGTGCCGTGCAGGCCCTACGCCGCGAGCTGGGTGTTGAACATGAGTGACGAGAGCCAGCGCGCCATCGAGTTCGAGCAACGACTCGAGTCGCTGATTCGGGGCAATTCAATGGCGCGTGAGCGTGGCGACACCGAGGATCTGGCGCTGCGCGTGAGAGCGAGCCTGGCCCCACCAGCACCCAGCGCCGCGTTCACCGCTTCCGCCCGGCGGCGGCTGCTCCAGCGACTGCCGCGCGGGTTCGTGAAACCACAGGCGCGACCAGCCTTCGGAGTCGTGCGGCGCCTAGCATTCGCCGTGGCCTCGGTGCTAGTGGCCTTCGCACTCGGCACCGCCGGCGTAGCCTACGCCGCCCAGGATGCAATCCCTGGGGACGTGCTCTATGGCGTCAAACGTGGCATCGAGTCGGCACGCTGGTCGCTAACCAAGGATTCCCGATCGCAGGCGGCGCTGCTTTCCGACCTGGCGGCCGAGCGCATGCGCGAGGTTCAGGGACTGGCCTACGCCGGACGTGAGGCGCTGCTTGCCCCAACTCTTGACGACTACGAGCAGACGCTGGACCAGCTACAAACCGTGGCGGATACGCTTCCGAGCGGTGCACGTGATCAGGTGCTGGCACAGGCCGCAACGCGCGTGCAGCAGCACCAGCAGGTACTCGAGCGACTGCTTGAGCAGGTTCCGTCCCAAGCTCAGGCGGCGATCGAGCAGGCCATCGAGCGCTCCTCCCACAGCCAGGACGTGCTCGAGGCGCTGCAACAGGGTCAGAGTCCAAGCGATCTGGCACCTGGACAGAACAAGACGAAGGAACCCGGCCCCAAGCGCACGCCCGGCCCTCCGGAGACAAAGATAAAGACCAAGCCCTAGAGTACCAGTCCCCAATGGCCAGCAGGCCGCAGCGTCGACTCCCCCCTCAAGATTGCGCCCGGACGAAGGGCTCGTGCCTGGCCCCGCAGGGATGCCAGTGGACCTAGTTCGCCAGCCTCGGGCCTCAGCGCGCAGCGCCCTCGCCGTGTTTGTGCGCTTGCCAGTATCGGTCAACCAGCGACAGCCAAAGCAGGACCAGCGGCTGGCCCAGTACGATCACGGCCAGCGCCATCAATGCCGTGATGCCGAGGAACTTCATCGGCGGCGTCTCGGTGGCGCCGATGCTGGTCACCAGGATGATGCCGTACCAGGACACCACGTATGCTGCCAAGGAGAACATGGCCCAGACAACGATTCGGCCCCTCTGTTGAGAGCGGGATTCTCCTGTCAGTCTGTACCCCAGTAGTCCAAGCGCAAAGACAATGGCAGCCGCGGGCAATGGTCCGAGGGCCCAGGCACAGAAGCCCGCAGGGCCGTCAGGCTCCATCGAGGACGGATCAGTGAGTCGGCTCGATGTCAATAGGATGCACTCCGATCCCAGGCAAGGGACCGGGAGTAGCATCAGTACTAACAGTGGCGCTAACAGGAGCAGCGAGTAGCGCGCGGATTCCGGGACCCTGGTCATGGGCGACCTCTCCCGACCAGAATCGCACGGCCGGCCTCGCCCGAGCTGTCAGCCGTTCTCAGGACCTATCGTGCGCCGTAGGCGCACGTCCCCCGAAACAGGCGAGCGGTCCGGCCGGCCTCTAATGAAAGGGATGGCCGCGATTGAGGCGGCCTTGCGATTTCCGGGATATGGTATAATCAAGGAGTATCTTTACCGTATTCTGGCGATATAAGGAGGCAATCGTGAGACTCCAAGGGAAGGTTGCGGTGATTACGGGTGCGGCCTCCGGGATGGGGCTGGCGATGGCGAAGCTCTTTGCCAGCGAAGGCGCAAGCGTCGTCGCGGGCGATTGGAATGCGCAGCGGCTTGACGAGGCCGTCAAGGGTATTGGGGCAACCGGCGGGCGCATTACCGGCTCCCAGGGAGACATCGCGGATCAGGCAACCGCGGAGGGCCTTGTCGACCTGGCCATCAGCACCTATGGCCGCCTGGACGTGCTGTGCAACAACGCGGGCGTGATGGACTACATGCAGGGCGTGGGAGAACTCTCGGATGAGGTCTGGCGCCGCGTCCTTAGCATCAATCTGGACGGGCCCATGTTTACCAGTAGGCGGGCTGTCCGGCATATGCTGGCACACGGCGGCGGATCGATCATCAACATCGGTTCGACAGCGAGTCTTCACGCTGGAGCGGCGGGCGTTGCCTACACCGCTTCCAAGCATGCGCTGGTGGGTCTGACACTCAGCACGGCCTGGATGTACGCCAAACAAGGCATTCGCTGCAATGCTATCTGCCCAGGTGCAACGGCGACGAATATCGGCGAGACAATGCCGAAGGACCAACTGGACACGGCGGGCTCGGCGCGCGCGCAGGAATTCGCCGCCCTGATTCCGGCCTATCTGAGCCCGGACGATATCGCGACGCTTGCCCTCTTTCTCGCTTCGGATGAGTCTCGACACATCAATGGCGCAATCATCCCCGCCGATGGCGGCTGGTCTGCCGCCTAGCGACGAAGAGCCGATCAATGAAGTGGAGCTAAGCATAAAGTGGCCGAAACGGCCACTCTATGTGTCCTGACACAGAGATCCAGTGCAACCTGAGTCTTGGTGCCCCAGGAGGGAATTGAACCCCCAACCTTGGCCTTAGGAGTGCCCTGCTCTATCCTTTTGAGCTACTGGGGCGCACCGAGGCGATTATACGCCCGCCCGCGCGGCCCCTACCCCTCGATCACATAGGCCAAGACGGGCTCCTGCCGCCCGGGAAGCTCCAGCGGTTCCAGCCGACGCGCCGCAACGCCAGGGACCTCGAGCAGCGTCGCCTGGCTGACCAGCGTCTGCCCGGCCAACGCGACCTCCTGCAGCCGCTTGGCGATGTTGACCGTGTCGCCCACAACGGTGTAGTCCATCACCCGGTCCGAACCGATGTTGCCGACGATCGCTTCGCCGGAATGGATGCCGATGCCCAGCCCGAGCCCTTGCATCGCCACCCCGAATTCCTCCGCCACCTGATGGAACTGAAGTTGCATTTCGATTGCAGTTTCGACCGCCCGCCGTGCGTCGTCGTTCCCGGCGATCGGCGCGCCGTAGAAAGCCATCAGCCCGTCCCCAAGGTACTTGTCAAACGTGCCGCGATGAGCGAACACGACATGGCTCAGCGCGCGAAAGACGCGGTTGAGCGTCTCGACCACCTCTGGTGCACTGTGCTCCTCGGTGAACCGCGTGAAGCCGCGGATGTCGGCGAACAGCACCGACACCTTCCGTGCCTCGCCCCCCAGCTTGAGGTAGCGCTCCGGATCAGTCAGCAGCACATCGACCACGTCCTCTGAAACGTAGCCGTCGAGCACCTGCCGCAGGAGCTGGTTGCGCGACTCGAGGTCGTCGTGCAGCTTCTTCAGCCGAAGCAGCGAGCGGACGCGGGTGAGCAGGACGGTGGAGTTGTAGGGCTTGGTGACGAAATCGTCCGCTCCGGCCTCGATCGCCTTGAGCTTCTCGTCCTCGCTGTCCAGCGCAGTGACAATGATCACTGGGACGAACCGCGTCTCCGGTGCAGCCTTCAGCTGGCGGCACAGCTCGAGACCGTTCATGCGCGGCATCTGGATGTCGACCAGCGCCAGATCAAGTGGGCCACCGCGCCCGAGCGCCAGATCAAACGCCGCCTGCCCGTCGGCGGCGGTGACGACCTCCGAACCGGACGACGTCAGGTAGGCGCGCAGCAAGTCGCGGTTCAACCAGTCGTCGTCAACGACCAGGATGCGCGGCGCCCGGTTGAAGACACTCGTCAGATCCATCGTCCCCGCTTCACACCATACCCTGAGTCTACTTGCACCCCTCCTCAGCCACAGTCACCTCAGGCGAGGAGGCGTCCTGATTGAAGGCCTCGACGGTACAAGTATACGAGCATGTCATACGGCGGGTTGTCGTGTAGGTGCCCAAGTGGGCCGGCGCGCGGGGCCAAGGTCGCCGCATGTGCCTCCGCCGGCTCCTGCGCGTCAGAGCCTGCGCTCCTCAGCTGGCATACAGCCGTTCATACCCCGGCAGACCATGGAGCGACGTCAGGTCGGTGTCCTGCCTGGACCACTCGATGAGGCCCGGATGCAGGCGTAAGGCGTCACCCAGGATCTCAACCGCTCTGTTCGTCTCCCCGGCCAACGCGAGATAGCAGGCCAGGTTGTAGCGCACCACACCCACCCAGCGCGGCGACGCGTCCAGCTGCGCCAAGCCCTCGCTCAGGCTCTCCATCATTGCCTTCGCGCGGGCGGCCTGCCCGCGCTTCAAGTGCGCCTCAGCCAAGTGCATCATGGGGTGTGTGCAGCCATTGCCCGCCACGCTGCGCCAGAGCGGTTGACCCTTCTGCGACTCAAATCGGTCCGCGTCATGCAGGTCATTCACCAGCATGGCCTGAAGGCCGTCGATCAGCCCTCGGTGCCCGAGTGACGATGCCTGAACGACATCCTCCCAGCTCCGGTCGCAATACTCGGACCAGATCAATGCGTTCTCAGCGTCGATATCCTCCACGTCGCGCTTGTTCTCGCCCCGGCTCAGCGCCGCCATCTGGTCGGCCATGCGCAGCTTCCACCCCGCCAGATGGCCGATCAGGTCCTTGGCCGACCAGTCGTTCACCTTCCCGACTCGTTCGCGCTCCTGGGCCGTGAGCTGCGCAACGAAGGCTTCCTCTTCATGCTGCGTGCACTCCAACAGCTCGATCAACTTCGGGCGTACGTCCATCCTTCCCCTCCTCCAGCCTCCCCGCCTCCCGCATATCTCGTTTCGCTCGCGACCGCAGTGGATGGGGCAACAGATTATCCCCTATTCTGGATACCAGGAAACTACCGTCACCGGCGCCGCAGTCTTCCATCAGGAAGTGCAAGAATGGTCCGGGCGCGATCCCGTCACCTCGGATCAAGGAGCAGACGGCCGATGCGTCATCTTCCTGTGTTCGTACGCGGTTTGCCGTGTAGGAAGATATGCACAACCGGCGCGGGGTCATGAGAGTCGGTCAAACCATTCTCCGTAGGATGCTCGGCGCTAGCACCCACAGATAGGTGCTCAGGTCATTCCCTTCTTGAACACCACCCCCTGCGGCTGTATACTGACGTTGCAGCCCCCAGCCGGTCGCCCCCCTCGATCGGTTGGGGGCTGCGCGTCAGGCTTAGGTCGCTGAGCGTGTGCCGCCCAACACCTTGAATCGAGTCCCGTCACGGACGTGGTCCAGGGCTACGTAGGATTCCGCCTCTACTCGGGCCCTGATAGGTACGCCCCTCTCCTCTACGAGGAAGACAGAGCCCGCGTCACGGACGCTGAGACCATGGCCGAGTCCCTCTACGTTGAGGCAATCAACATCCACTACTGCTGGGACGGCCACCTCATGAACCAATGCGGCGAGCAGCCACTCCTGGAAGCCAAGTTGACCACAAGCAAGGCGCAGCTCGAGGCAACCAGCAACGCAGGCGACCGAGCCGCAGTGAACGGACTTCCCTGGCCTGAGGGGCCGAACCGGACCTATCAGAACGATGTCTGTCAGCTCACCGTCAACGGACGCACCGTCGGCGAGGCCTTCGGATGCAAGCGAAACTTCGTGACCGTGGAATGGCATGACGTGTTCGGCAACGGTTCGGAACAGCTCTACGTCAAGGCCGTTTCGGGCTACAAGGACGGTCTGGACTACATCCCGCCCACTCAGT
>JAPLGR010000414.1 GCA_026390045.1 Chloroflexota bacterium
TCGCGGGAGATCGCCGGTGGCATCGTAGGCCGAGGCGATCAGTGTCAAGTAGTCTGCGCGGAAATCCTCCCGCAGCGAGGCCGGCGAGGTGTCGGTGTAGCTGACCGGGTTCACGCCCCACGCGTAGTAGAGTCCGGCGGCGATGCCCAGGGCGAGCGCGGCCAGGAGCGGAAGGACGCCCTTCATGGCGACTGGATCTCCGCCGTCGGCGCGGCTTGCCGCAGGGCGATGGCCAACTGGTTGAGGGTGTCGAGGTCGTAGCGGCTGAACCCGTGATCCACCGCGTAGGTCAGCGCCTGGGTGACGTGATCGGAGGCCGGCTCCGGCCCGAGGCTGGCCAGGCGCACCTGCGCCGTCTGCAGGTCCTGGCCGGAGGAGTAGGCCTGCGCCACCATCAGCACGTAGTCCGTCCGGTAGTCGGCGCGCAGGCTTCCCGGAGCGGTGTCCACGTAGTGGACTGGCTGGATCAACCAGCCGTAGAGCAGCCCCAGGGTGACTCCCAGCAGCAGGACGACGAGCACCCGCACGATCGGCTTCATGCCTGTGACCTCACACAGCGGATTGTGACACAGGGGCGCGGCAACGGCAACCGGAGGTGCACGCGCAGCCCCGGCCGAATCGGCCGGGGCGGGAGCCGCTGTGCTACAATCTTGCAGGTGCCGAAGGAGGGACTCGAACCCTCAATCCCGAAGGAACGCGATTTTGAGTCGCGCGCGTCTGCCAATTCCGCCACTTCGGCGCACGCGTAGTATAGCCAAACGATTCCGACCGGTCAAGCAGCCTGCCCCAGCAGGGCGCTGAGGCGCCTTCGCCGGCATCTGCGGGACGACCAACATGCGACTGGGAATCATCGGCCTGCCTTCCTGCGGCAAGACAACCATCTTCAACGCTCTCACCGGCGGCAATCTCCCGACGGGGGTGCGCGGCGACCGGCTGCAGGTGCACACCGCCGTCTCCGACGTGCCCGACCGGCGCGTCGACGATCTGAGCGCGCTGTTCAAGCCGCGCAAGACGATCTACGCCAAGGTGACCTACGCAGACATCGGCGGGCTGAAGGCTGAGGCCGGCCGCGAGGGCCTGCCGGGGCAGCTGCTCAACCAGTTGTCGCAGATGGACGGTTTCGTGCACGTTGTGCGCGCCTTTGAGAGCGAGATGGTGCCCCATCCGGCGGGCCGCGTCGACCCAGCGCGCGACTTGGCGGCGATGGAGGCCGAGCTGCTGCTCAACGACATGCTGACCGTCGAGCGGCGGCTGGAGAAGCTGCACGAGGAGCGCCAGAAGGGTGGCGGGCGCGAGAAGGCGGTCATCGACCGCGAGATCGATCTGTTCGGACGACTGTCTGAGATCCTTGGGAAAGATCAGCCGCTGCGGCAGGCGTCGTTCTCGGATGAAGACGAGCGCGCCATGGCGATCTTCGGCTTCCTGACGCGCAAGCCGATGCTGGTCGTGGTCAACCTGGCGGAGGGTCAAGCGGACCCGGGGCTGGCGGCTCCCGGCGCGGGGGTGCAGGTGCTGGCCTTGCAGGGCGAGATCGAGATGGAGATCGCCCAGCTGGCGCCGGAGGAAGCCCGGGCTTTCCTTGAGGAGTACGGCATTGCCGAGGCCGGGCGTGACCGCGTGCTGCGCGCTTCGTATGACCTGCTGGGCCTGCAGTCGTTCTTCACCGTCGGCGACGACGAGGTGCGCGCCTGGACCGTGGCGCGCGGCGCGTCGGCGCTGGATGCCGCTGGCGCTATCCACACTGACCTGGCCCGTGGGTTCATCCGCGCTGAGGTCATCCATTGGAAGGAACTGCTGGATCTGGGTGGGTTGGCCCAGGCGCGTACGGCCGGCAAGCTGCGCGTCGAGGGACGCGAGTACATCGTGCAAGACGGCGAGGTCGTTCATATCCGCTTCAACGCCTAGCATTCGCCGGCATTCCATCTGACCGAGGGCAATCATGACGAAGACGGACTACGTTCAGGGGCCATGGAGCCTGCGTGAGCTGTACTCCGGACTGGAAGCGCCCGAGATCCAGGCGGAGATGAACGGGCTCGAGCAGAAGGTCAAGGCCTTTGAGGCGCTGCGGCCGAGCCTGTCAGCGAAGATGACGGACAAGGACTTCACCGCCGCGCTGCGCGCGTACGATGCGCTGCTACGGCAGCTCTCACGGCTGGACGGCTTCGCCGACCTGTTGTTCGCGCAAGATACACAGGATGCCAAGATCCAAGCCTTCTTGGCGAAGATCCGGCAGCTCGTGGCGGAGCTCGACAACCGGACGCTGTTCTTCCAGCTGTGGTGGAAAGCCCTGGAGGAGCCCGCGGCGGAACGGTTGATGGCTGCCGCCGGCGACTTCCGCTACTGGTTGGAGGCGCTGCGGCTGCAGAAGCCCTACACGCTGTCAGAGCCTGAGGAGAAGATCGTCAACCTGAAGGACGTCAATGGCTCGGCGGCGCTGGTCACGCTCTACGACTCGATCACCAACCGCTACACGTTCCACCTCGAGGTCGACGGCAAGCGGCACGAGCTCAACCGCGAGGAGCTGCAGGTCTACTTCCGCGACCCGCGGCCTGAGATCCGGGCCGCCGCCTACCAGGAGCTGTACCGCGTCTATGCCCAGGACGCGCCGGTCCTCAGCCAGCTGTACCAGTACCGAATGCGCGACTGGCGCAGCGAGAACGTGCGCCTGCGCGGCTTTACCTCGCCGATCGCCGTGCGCAACCTGTCCAACAATATCCCCGATGAAGTTGTCGACACGCTGCTGGAGGTCTGCCGCAAGAACGCCGGCGTGTTCCAGCGCTACTTCGCGCTGAAGGCCAAGACGGTCGGGATAGGCCGGCTGCGGCGCTACGACGTGTATGCACCGGTGGCCGGCACGGAGAAGACCTACCCGTTCGTGGAGGCGGTGGAACTGGTGCTCGACAGCTTCCAGCGCTTCGAGCCGCGTGTGGCGACGCTGGCACGCAAGGTATTTGCGGAGAACCACATCGACAGCGAGATCCGGCACGGCAAGCGCAGCGGGGCGTTCTGCGCCACCGTCAGCCCGGACTACACGCCCTGGCTGCACCAGACCTTTAAGGGCAAGCCGCAGGACGTCGCCACGCTGGCACATGAACTGGGCCACGCCGTGCACAGCCTGATGGCTGCCGACCACAGCCTGCTGACGCAGCACGCGGCGCTGCCGCTGGCCGAGACGGCCTCGACCTTCGGCGAGATGATCCTGGTCGACCGGATGCTCGAGCTCGATCCGGCGCCGGATGTGCAGCGCACGCTGCTATTCCGCGAGATGGACGACAACTATGCCACCATCCTGCGCCAGGCTTACTTCGCCATGTTTGAGCGGGAGGCAGCCGAGATCATTGAGTCAGGTGGGACGGAGGAGGACCTCAGCCGCGCCTACCTGGCCAACCTGCGCGACCAGTTCGGGGAGGCGGTCGACGTCAGCGACGACTTCCGCTACGAGTGGATCGTCGTGCCGCACTTCCAGCATACGCCGTTCTATGTGTACGCCTACGCCTTCGGCCAGCTGCTGGTGCTGTCGCTCTATCAGCAGTACCGGGCGGAGGGCGAGTCGTTCAAGCCGCGCTACCTGAAGATCCTGTCGGCCGGCGGATCAGACTCACCGGAGCGCACACTGCAGCGGGCCGGGATCGACATCCGCTCGGCGGCGTTCTGGCAGGGCGGGTTCAACGTCGTCGAGTCGTCGCTGGTCAAGTTGCAGTCGCTTGAGAGCGCGCGCTGATTGCGAATGTCAGGGTGAAACGAAGTCGGGGCGGGGATGACCCGCCCCGGTTGATTCTCAGAAGCGCAGGACAACGGTCACGGTGGGATCGACTGGAGCCCGGCCGCTCCCCGCCTTGGGCAAGATCAGCTGGTGGGCGGGAGGTCCTCGAGAACGCGCTCGGCTGCCAGGCGGCCGGAGACGATGGCCGTCGGCAGTCCGGTGCCGGGGTGTGTGCTGGCGCCGGCAAAGTACAGATTGCGGTAGCGGTCGTGGCGATTGTGCGGGCGAACCATCCCATCTGCAGCAGGGTGTGGGCCAGCCCATGCGTCGCGCCGCGCACCAGGTTGAAGCGACGCTGCCACTCGCTTGGATCGATGCGGATCTCGAAGCGCAGGTGCGCCTCGAGATCGGTCACGCCTAGGGAGGCCACCCGCTGCAGCGCCGCCTGACGCGCCTGCTGGGTGATCGCCGGCCAGTCCTGCCGCGCGCCCGGATCGAGGTGGCACAAGGGAACGATGGCGATCAGTGTGTCCATGCCGGTGGGCGCCATGCCGGGATCGAGTCGCGCCGGGGCGTGCAGGTAGACAGTGGGATTGGCCGGGATCGTCTTGCGCTTGAGGATGTCGTTGAAGTTGGCCCGGTAGTCATCCGAGAGGAACAGCGAGTGGGCGGACACCTCGGGCACCACACGGTCGACGGCCCACAGGAACGAGATGGTCGAGCACGAATATGTCTTGCGCTCCAACCGCCGCGCCGGCCCGGCATCGGGCAGGAGCTCGCGGTAGACGTAGGGTAGGTCGGCGTTGGCCAGGACGACATCGGCGGGCAGGAGGCTGCCATTGGCCAGACGGACACCCGTCGCTCGCGCCTTCTGAATCTCGATCTGCGTCGCCGGAGCCTCGAACCACACCTCGGCGCCGCGCTCCACGGCCACGTCGTACAGCGCGTCGGTGATGCGAGACATCCCGCCCTCGGGGTGCCACACGCCCTCGGCCAGTTCGATGTACTGCAGCATCGAGAATGTGGCCATCGCCTGGAACGGGCTGATGCCCACGTACATATCCTGAAAGGAGAAGGCGTTTCTCAGGCGTTCCGTGCGGAAGTAGGTCCCCACGCGGCGGTAGTGGCTCTGCTGCGCGTGCAGTTGCAGCGACAAGAGCAGGTTGGAGGGTGTGAGGTACTCGCCGAGCGTGCGGAAATTGCGCCGCGCGATGCGGTTGATCAGCAGCCGGTAGTGACGACCGCCCTCGTCCAGGTAGCTCTGGAGACGCGCAAAGCTCCCCGGCTCGATCGCCTCAAGCTGGGCGCGCATGCGCTCAAGATCGGAGGTCAGGTCGAGGCGGGAGCCGTCATCGAAACGAAGGTGATACGTCGGGTCGACGCGGCGCAGGGTCAGGCGATCGCGCAGCCGCTCCCCCAGAGCGGCGAACTCGAGCTCATACAGTCCGGGCATGACCAGCAGCGTGGGGCCGGTGTCGAAGGTGTGGCCGTCGCGTTCAATGCGGGCGCAGCGTCCGCCGGGCCGGCTGTTCTTCTCCAGCACGGTGACGTGCAACCCGGCAGAAGCCAGGTGTGCGGCAGCGCTCAAGCCGGCGGCGCCGGCGCCCACGATCACAACGTGTTGCCTGCTCACCATACCCTCGCATTGGAGCATGCCGTCGGTCAGTCGGCGTCGCCCGTCGGTGTCTTCCTGGGGTCGTGCATTGCCGCCCCAGGTGCATGCAGATAGCGGCTCATCCAGGCAAGCGTCGGCGGAAGCTTGCTGTACTCGCTCCGCAGGCTGTACCCGTCGAGTTCGATCTGGCGAAGCACAACCTCGAACCGGGCGCAGTACAGGTAGCTCGCGACCTGTGCGCGCAGGCAGCCTATGCGCCGGAGGTAGGCCTTGCCCTCGGTGAAGCATCGGCGGGCCTGCTCGACTCGGTCGCGCACCCAGCACCAGTATGCCGGGTGGTGCACGTCGGACGGCGTCATCCGGTTCGCTTCGAGCACGTCACGGGGGATGTTGAAGTAGCCGGCCTTTAGGTCGTCGTGTGTGTCGCGCAGCAGATGGATGATGTGCGCGCCGGCGGCGGCTTGGGTGCGCGCCGGACTGGCCGGATACCGATGCGCGTGCCCGATGAAGTACTCAATGCAATCCCAGACCGCCGTGGCCAGAAGGGAGGTGCAGTGGTCAAGCTCCGCCTGGGTGATCAGCCGCCCTCGCCGGCCGGCGTCGAACTCCATGACGGCCATCATATTCTCAAGGTACGACTGCAGTCCGGGATGCCGGTCTCGTCGGCCGGTGAGGAGATCGGCGAGCATCTGCTCCTGGGGGAGGAGACACCCTGGCGTCCTGCCCTCCAGCAGCCCGTTCAACAGTTGTCTCTGATGACTGAGGAAGTGAATGCTGGCGGTGCGGTCGTGCGAGGGTGCGTCGACGACGTCGTCCACCCAGCGGAAGTAGGCGTAGGCGCGGAAGGCGTCATCCGTGCGGCCACGGTCGACGAGGCAGCGGATGATGTAGTACGCCTGGCGGCTGGCGCGGCGCGTGATCGCCCGCGCCAGGGCGGCCGAAGACGCCGGTTGAGATCCGGAGACGGAGGAGAGCATAGATCCTGGCATGGAATGAGTGCGCTCCCGCTCGATCGGGCTTGCAGGGGCCGTTCACCGAGCGGTCCTGCGGGGTCGGGTCGCGCTTCGAGCTAGCCAAGGATATCTCGAATCCGGGATTCGAGCAGGTGACGAATACCTGCCGGCCATCCGGGCGAGCGTCTGGACGGGGAGGCGTGAGCGGGCTTGCGGGCTAGGCGGACATGTGGCCGCTTCCCGCAACCGGGACCACGTGGTTCACGATCCGAACAAGGTCATGAGCGTCTCGAGGCGGTCTGTAAAGCGGCTGTCTTCTATCAGGACCGGACAGTCCGCCAGAGCTCGGCGGTGCTGAAGGAGACCGAAGACGAAGGCCATGCACGTGAGTTCGCCGCAGCGGGCGCAGTTGGTCTGAGGGAAGAACGCCCACACCTCGAGCGGCTTCGGTGCCTGCCGCCGGGCCGTCACCGCCACTAGCTCGGCGCGATGCTCCCAGGTGGCGTTAATCGCCTCGGCCAGGGATACGAGTAGCTGCATCCCTTCGGTCACGTCGATCACCTGCGTGATGCTGACCCGGTCGGGCTGAAGCGTGATCAGCCCGGGCTTGCGGCGCAATGTGAGCGATGGCGGCTGGGGATTGTAGGCAATCACGCTGGGCAGGGTTGCCAGATAGGGCATGACGTCGTCGAGATCCCGAGAAGGCTTGCCGACCACGATGATCTTGCCCGGTTCTGCCAGGCAAGGTAGCGTCTTCTCCAATGAGATCGATTCAAGGAACGCCACGCTCACTTCCCAAATAGGTTGCCGTGCACGGCCTGGATGCCCGCACCGGGCACCTCGATCATCACCTTTCAACCGCCCTCAAGCAACTCCTTCGCCTTCCCTTTGAAGTGACGCTTGAGGAAGGCCAGGGCGGCTTCGGCATCATCGTCCATCAGGATGCGTACAAGCTCGATGAGCTGCGCTTCCTCTAGGATCACAGACAAGGCTTTCCCTAGCGTGGCCATGCATGCCCCCGATCCTTGATCATGCCACCGGCGCTGACCGGGCTACAGATCGGCGAGCAGTTCTTCGACCGCCTGGACCTCGGCCTTCAGCTCGGCCAGGTAGGACTCAAGCTCCGCTTTGCGTTCGGCCTTCGTCTGGTAGCGGCGGTGGAATCCGCCGCCGTGGTGACAGCCGCATTCGCAGGTCTCTTCGCCGCATGAGCACTTCTCATCTTCACAGCCACAGTCGCACATCCTTGCCTCCTTGAGCTAATGAGTGGAATCGGGCGGCAGGACCTGACCTGCTCGCCTCGGGGATAGCTGGAAGCCCCACAATTCACTTGGCTGCCTGGCTGGTCGGAATCCAACCATCAGGCTGCACCCTTCCGCGCTTCAATCGTAGCGGACGCGATGTAGTCCTCAATGCGCAGGCCCGGAGCCCACTCGCGGATGAAATCACGGCTCTCGTGCGTTGCCAGTTCGGAGACGGTGGCGGCGCCGGCTGCGCACGCTGAGAATAGCTCAGGGTCCTGGCGTATCTCTGCCGGGATTTCCGCTGTGGCCACGACGTCCGAAATGGCGAGTCTTCCGCCCGGCTTCAACACGCGGAACGCCTCCTGGAACACTCTCGGCTTCTCCGTGGACAGGTTGATCACGCAGTTGGAGAGGATGACATCGACGCTCTGGTCAGCGACAGGTAGGTGTTCGATCTCTCCCAATCGGAACTCCACATTGTCGAAGTGGCCCTTAAGGGCATTTTCTCTGGCCCGGGCCACCATCTGGGGCGTCATGTCGACGCCGATGACCTTGCCAGACGCTCCTACCTGATTCGCAGCCAGGAAGCAATCCAGGCCACCACCGCTGCCCAGGTCGAGGACCGTCTCCCCGGGTCGAAGCGCCGCAATCGCCTGCGGGTTCCCACAGCCAAGGCCCAGGTCGGCCCCTTCCGGACTGCTGGCAAGCTCCTCGCTCGTGTAGCCCATTTGGGTGGAAGGCGAGGAAGACGTGCCTGGGTCAGGTGCCTCAGAGCCGCAGGAACACGGAGACGGTCCGCTGCAGCATGAAGACCCACTTGAGACTGCGATCTGCGCGTACCGATCCCGTACCGCATCCTTCATCGAGCTACTCTTATCCTCCGACACAGGAATCCTCCACGACTTGAGATGTTAGCCCGTTCATTGGTCGGTGCCCACTCTGATCGAGACTCTCCTCACCAAGCACTCTCTCCCCCGCCCTTCAACCCTTCCCCATTCACCCGCTGATCAACCGATAGCAGGGAAATCCGGGATCATTTCCTGAAGCACTGCGAGGTTCGGGGCCAAGCCCGCGGCCATGAGTTGCGGACACTCTGCCAGCCTTCTCTGCGAGGCGGTCAGTTTGAGGGCGAAGGTGAAGCAGGTGCCTTCTCCGCACTGCTGACAGTTGGTTTGAGGCAGCAACTTGTAGACGGCCATCGGTGTGGGGCGCTGATGCTTCTCATAGTCAGGCGTGATGTCGGCCCGGTGCTCCCACGTGCGGTTCACCAAGTCAATCAGCCCCTTCAGTTCCTTCTCTGCCCCGTCCCGATCCTCGACGTTACTGGTGGCGATTTCATAGTCATGAAAGGCGATGTTGTGCCCGCCCTTCTTCCATATCAACGCCTTGGCCTCCCGCAGGTAGACTGCGCCGCGAAGAGTGGCGTTGAGATACGGCAGGGCTTCGTCGATGGGCGCCGTCAGTCTAGCGCGCGCCGCGAAGCGCTCACCGCCCGGCTCGCAGGGAGGGGTGAAGACTTCGACATCGTACCCTTCGATTAGCACGGATCCCATCTCCTCACGCCAACCGCCGGGCAAGGAGCTGCTCCCACCGCCAGGGCGAACAAGACCCCGCTAACCTCTTCAGGCGCTTGTCATGTCAGCGGTATCGACTGGACGAAACTGGTCCATGGCATCCAGCGTGTGCGCGGCGTAGACAGACGCCGGACCCCCTCCCATGAGGATGGCCACCCCGATGGTCTCGAGCAGCTCGGGACGCGTCGCCCCAGCCGCCATCGCGGCATGGACGTGATAGGCAACACATCCTTCGCAGTGCACAGCAATGCTGATGGCCACCGCCATGAGCTCCTTGGTCTTGCTGCTCAGAGCGCCATCCTCCGTTGCCTTCTTGTGCAGGCGGGCGAAGCCGGACATGGGTCCGGGCAGCTCCCGCCCAAGTTGCGCCAGGCGCTCTTCCAAGTGCTGATGAAGCTCAACGTAGTTGGTTGTCACATGATCCTCTCAGCCGACAGACGCGGTCGCTGGTGTGTGATTGGGGGTCCGTGATATGCCCCCTCCGCTTTGCGAGGGCGTCCATCGCTCATTAGGCCGCCGCCGCTCCAGTCGGCTTGGCGAAGTACCTCTTCTGCAACCAGAAGGCCACGTTCACGAGGCCGATCATCACCGGCACCTCGATCAGCGGCCCGATGACGGCGGCGAACGCCGCGCCCGAGTTGATGCCGAACACCGCGACCGCCACGGCAATCGCCAGCTCGAAGTTGTTGCTGGCGGCGGTGAAGGCCAAGGTCGTTGTCTTCGAGTAGTCCGCCCCGATCCGGCGCCCCATCCAGAACGAGACCAGGAACATCACCACGAAGTAGATCACCAGCGGGATGGCAATGCGCACGATGTCAAGCGGGATGGTGACGATCAGGTTGC
>JAPLGR010000155.1 GCA_026390045.1 Chloroflexota bacterium
GCCTACATAGGTCACGCGCACGGCCAGCACCGGGACGGTGCCGACGTTGATGCGCTTGGCCGTCATGTAGGGGAAGCCGGCGTTGGAGATGTTGTCCTTGGTGACCTTGGCCAGGATGTCGCGCGTCTTGGGTCCCCACAGCCCGAAGCAGCCGTAGGACGAGGTGACATCATCCACCGACACGGAGCCGTCGGCCGGCATGTGCAGCCGGATCCACGACAGGTCGTGCTGGCCGAAGGCGGTGCCCGTGATGATCAGGAAGCGGTCAGGCGCCGTGCGCGTGATGGTGAAGTCGCACTCGATCCCGCCGCGCGCATTGAGCATCGAGGTGTAGATGCAGCTCCCCACCGGCTTGTCGATGTCGTTGTCGCACAGGTGCTGCAGCAGCTTCAGCGCCCCCGGTCCGCGGACCTCGATCTTGCTGAAGGATGACTCATCGAACAGGCCGGCAATGGCGCGCGTCTGAATATGCTCGTATCCGACGGCCGGTGACCAGTAGGTGCTCGGCCAGCCGCGCGGCTTGTAGCCGTGCTTGGCCAGCTTCTCGTACGGCTTGTAGTAGTTGGGCCGCTCCCAGCCGAACTTCTCGCCGAAGTGCGCCCCCAGCTCCTTCTCGCGGCTGTAGGCCGGGCCGAGGCGGAAGTTGCGCTCCGACTCGCGCTCTTCCCCGGGGATGTGGATGTCGTAGTAGCGGATATTGCTTTCCAGCGTGCGGTTCCAGATAAACTGCGGGCTGACGTAGTGCGGGCCGAAGCGGCGGACGTCTAAGCGCCAGGTGTCCCACTCCGGCGTGCCCTCGATGATCCACTCGGCCATCGCCTTGCCCAGGCCGCCGGCGCCCGCTAGGCCGTGGGCGCAGAACGCGAAGGCCACCCAGAAGCCGCGCACGTCCGTCGGCCCAAGCAAGAATTCGCCGTCGGGCGTGAAGCCCTCTGGCCCGTTGAGCAGCTGCCTGATCTCAGCCTTCTCCACTACCGGCACGCGCATGACGGAGTTCTCCATCAGCGGCGTGAAGCGGTCCCAGTCCGGCGGCAGCAGCTTGTACTTGAACTCACCGGCAATCTCGCTCATCTGCAGCGCCCGCGGATTGTGCTCGTAGCCGCCGGTGATGAACCCGCCGACCTCCTCGCGCCAGTAGACCAGGTTGTCCGGGTCGCGCATTGTCGGCACATTGTGGTCCAGCCCCTCGACCGGCTTGGTGATCAGGTACAGGTGGGCGAAGGGCACAATCGGCAACGTAATGCCGACCATGTTGGCGATGACGTTGCCCCACTGGCCGGCGCAGTTGACCACCACCTCGGTCTTGATCCGACCCTGGTTGGTGATGACCTCGTCCACCTGGCCGTTCTTGGTAGTGATGCCGATGACATTGGTGTCCTCGAAGACCTTCGCCCCGCGGCTCTTGGCGCCCGCCGCCAGGGCCCTGGTCAGCATCGACGGATCGATGCTGCCGTCCGTCGGGGTCAACACGGCTCCCAGCACGCCCTTCTCGTTCATCAGCGGGAACATCTTCTTCGCCTGGGCGGTGCTGATCATTTCCAGAGGCATACCGAAGGAGCGGGCGAAGCCCACTTGGCGCTTGAGCTCCTCCATGCGCTGGGGCGTCGATGCCAGGCGCAGGCCGCCGACCTCGCGCCAGCCTGTATCCTGCCCGGTCTCATCCTTCAGCCGGCGGTACAGGTCGGTGCTGTACTTCATCATGCGCGTCAGATTGAAGTCCGAGCGCAGCTGGCCCACCAAGCCAGCCGAGTGCCAGGTCGAGCCGCAGGTCAGCTCACCTCGCTCGAGCAGGACGACGTCCTTCCACCCCATCTGGGTGAGGTGGTAGGCGACGGACGTGCCGCCGACGCCGCCGCCGATCACAACGACACGTGCCTGGGAAGGTAGATTGGTCATGTCCTCGTCACATCCTTTAGCCACTCGGGCCATCGCGGATCTGAAATGTCCTCGCGGACTCGGGCGAACCACTGGTCAGCGTAACCCTGGAAGTCCTCGTCCAGCTTCGAGATGCCCGTCTGCGTCGTGCCCCACAAAGCCTCGCGGAGCTCCGACACCGGCCACATGAGCTTCAGACGGGCAAAGTCTCTGCGTCTCACCTCACCGAAGTACTGATGCAGCAGCACGTTCACCATCTCATCCGACAAGCGGTGGTGGTGGCTGAAGTTGGCCAGGTCAAAGAAGATGTCGCCCATCCCGGCGTATTCCCAGTCCAGAATGCGCAGCTCGTTCTTCCCCCCTGGCATCTCCTCGTCCATGAAGTTTAGGTTGAGCAGATCGCAATGACAGGGCGTCGGCGTGTACGGATTCTTGAGGAATGCGGCCTCGATCTCCTCCATACGCCCCATCAGGTCACCGAAATCTGCAGGGAACTTGGCCTGATGTGCCCGGGACACCTTCGCCAGGCTCTCCACCACGCGGAAAGCGTTGAATTCGCTCTGCAAGGCCGGGGCGCGGGTGTGAAACAGCCGCAGCTTATCGGCCACTCGCCGGACGTGCTCAGGCCTGCCCATCTCCTCCGGGGAAATGTGCTTCCCGGTGATGAAGCGTGTCAGCAGGTAGCCCTCAGGCTCGATGAAGTAGTACACCTCGGGCGCGACGCCCAACTCCCCGGCGGCCTTACTGGCGGCGTACTCCACATCACGCCGGATGCCCAGCAGATCCGTGCCTTCGCCCGTGATGCGCAGTACATAGGCCTTGCCGCCCGACTCGATCTTGTAGTTGCGGTTCGTGATGCCGCCCTTGAGCTCCGTTGTCCGGAGGTCGCGCGCATCCTTGAGGAAGGGGATTCGGCTGATGGCCTGCTCAAGCGTCAGCGCCATCCGATTGCTCCCGCCAATGCCGACGGCACCCGTGCTGGCATCATGGCTGCCAGACGGATCCCGGCTGGGCCATCTCAGCCACGATATCGAAACTGGAGATTGCGCCCAGCGGCATGCCGTCCGGCCGTTTCGGGTCCACGACCACCAGGCGGTGGTGATGCCTCTCAATCATCAGCGTGGCCGCATCGCGCAGCGTGGCTGAAGGGATGATGGTCAGCGCATCGTGCATCGCCCGAGTCACAGGCACATTGTGGCAGCCGTCCTTGCTGCAGAAGGCCAGCAGGTCAAGCCCGCTGGCCACACCCAGGGGCTTCCCGGTCTCATCCACCACGATCACCGACCGGAAATGCGCGCTGGTCATCACGCGCGCTACCTGCACAATCGGCGTCTCCTGCCGGGTCACCAGGATGGCGCGGGACATCACGTCCCCGACCGTATTGCGCTTGACCGCCTGCGTCTCAGACAGGCTGGCGACAAAGTCCGAGATTGACACTACACCGACAGGCTTGCCCTTCTCGGTGACCAGCAGCCGGCTGATGCCTTCATCGCTCATCCGGTGCGCCGCGACATGGGCCTCGACTTCGGCATCCACCATGTCGATCGGCGTGGTCATCATGTCGCCCGCGGTCATGGCACGCATGGTGGCCAGGCTGGCCTCATCGGTGGACAGCCACTCCCCGGCTAGCAGGTCAAAGTCGCTGATCACGCCCACCGGCCGATTGTCGCGGTCAACGACGACCAGCGCGTGGACGTGATGCTCGCTCAGCATCGTGGCCACCTGACCCAGCGTGGTGGTCGTCTTGCAGGTAATCAAACCCCGGTGCATCAGATCGCGGACGGTCTTGTTCATGGCTGGTCTCCCTGGCGTCGCGTCGGTTGAGGCGCGCCTAGTCGACTTCGTCGACGTCCTTGTACCACTTCACCCGATCGCCGACCCGGGCGCGCATGCGCCAGGCCATGGATTTGGGCGCGGCCTCGATGAAGGCCAGCGCACCCTCGACCTGGGAGGTCACATGGTTCTTCTGCTTCTCATCCAGATGCGAGTATCCGCCCGCCAGCTGGCGGACCTTGTTGAGGTTCATCGTCGCCGTGCGCCACAGCCCCCATTCGTCCGAACACAGCTTGGCAACGCGGGCCATGTTAATCGTCTCGCGGTCGTGGTCTCCCAGCGGGTGCTCCAGCAAGAGCATGATCGTGTCGATCACGTCCTTCTCATTGATCTGCACGATCTGCATCTTCTCCAGGAGCAGCTCGGCCAGCGGGATGGTGGGCGAGTCCTTCTCCAGGCGCCCGGCCCATGGGATGACGTGGCTGAAATCCAGCTTCTCATAGAACACATCAACGTGAAGCTTGAGGTTGGCGTTGTTGAAGATCGCCCGTCCGCCCTCCGAGACCACCCAGACCTCGCGGTCCTCGCTGTACCCCAGGCCCGCCATCAGCGCGCGGATGTTCTTGGCCTCGCGGCCGTAGCCAGCGAGGTCGATGTCGGTGTAGGCCCGGCCCATCTTCTCCTGCAGGAAGCCAAACTCCGAGCAGTGGAACTGGAAGGCAAGCGATCCAAGCACGCGCAGCGTGACACCGGCAGCGCTCCCCGCCTCGATAATGCGCCGCACTTCGTTCTCAAAGCGCTCGCGCTCCGCGCGGTCCTGCTGCCCCATCCCAACCGTGGACTCTGGCATGAATTTGACCCTTGGAGAGAGGTGGCTAGCTGACGCCTGCTAGCATTTGCCGATTATAGCCGAAAGCGCGGAAGGGAACAAACCCGTCCAAACCCGGTCATCCATGCTCAGCCCCCAGGAGTTGGGGCTGGCCCCGCCAAGGCGGTCGAGCCGCCCGCATTTTGGCCGAATGAGCGTGCCGGAGCACAAGAACATGCTTTCGACCTCATCCTCGGGTTTGGGCGATTGTAGGGCAACGCTTGCATATCTCGTCACAATCCGCCATAATGAGCGTGCGCACAGATCGCCGCGCGCAAGCCTCTCTCGCTGGCGAAGCCACAAGCGTTCACGGGGTCACAATGCCTAAGACGCTGATTCCCGCCCAGCGCCACCGGATGATCCGGGAGTACCTCGAGGTTCACCAGATTGTGCGCTCGTCGATGCTCTCGGAGATGCTCGGGGCATCCGAGGCAACCATCCGGCGTGACCTGGAGTGGCTCGAGCGCCAGGGAGTCGTTGAACGGGCTTACGGAGGAGCTATCCTCAGCACTCGGATGCCCCTGGAGCCCGCTTACACCCACTCCGCGCAAGCGCATCCGGAAGAGAAGCGTTGGATCGGACGGGCGGCCGCGGCACTGGTCAAGGATGGCGACACCGTCCTGCTCAACTCCGGAACGACGACCACCGAGGTGCTGCGCGCCCTGCGGGCCCGTACCGACCTGAGCAACCTGATCCTGGTCACCAACAACATCACTGCTGCCGCCGACGCCCGCGAAGCGCCGTTCGAGGTCATTCTGCTCGGCGGCGACTTTCGGCCCCGCGCCATGTCAACCGTCGGCCGATTCGCCTACGATCAGTTGCGGCAGTTTTGCGGCGGCATGGCCATCATCGGAGTCGACGGCATCAGCCTCAAGTACGGCTGCACGACACCTTCCAGCGTCGAGGCGGAAATCGGCCAGACTATGGTGGACCGCACGCGCGGGCCGGTGGTGATCGTCGCCGATCACAGCAAATGGGGTGTGGTCTCCAATTACGAGATTGCCTCGCTCGATCGCGTGCACACGCTCGTGGTCGACAGCGGCCTCTCCCCCGAGTCGCGCGACGAGCTCAAGGCGCGCTCGGTCAATGTCCTCCTGGCCGGCCCCGAGGCAGGCACCAACGGCCTCGAGCCGGCCACTCTGTAGGTACAGGAAAACATGGCATGCCTCTCTTTGGGAAGAAGGTCGCCGAAAAGACTACCCGGATGTTCTACGCCACCGACGTGCACGGCTCGGAGCGCACCTACCGCAAATTCCTCAACGCCGGCAAGTTCTACGACGCCCAGGTTCTGGTGATGGGGGGCGACATCATTGGCAAGCTCGCCATCCCCATCATCCGGGAGGGAAGCGGTCACTACCGCGCCACGCTCCAAGGCAACACCGAGCACATGGACTCAGAGGATGGGCTCAAGGCGCTGACCGAGCGTCTGGGGTTGCTGGGCTTCTATCACAAGATCATGACCGAGGAGGAGTTTCGGGCGCTGGCGGCGGACCAGGCCGCCGTGGATGCACTCTTCCACACGCTGGCGCGCCAGCGACTGGAAGCCTGGATCGAGCTGGCCGACACGCGCCTGGGCGGGACCGGCATCCGCTCCTACGTCACCGGCGGGAACGACGACTACCCGAGCGTCCTGGAGGTCATGAAGACATCCGCCTCAAAGACGTTCATCGACTGTGAAGGCGTCGTGGTCAACCTGGACGACGATCACACCATGATCAGCGTCGGCAACAGCACGCCCACGCCCTGGAAGACCCCCCGCGAGGTGCCTGACGAAGAACTCGCACGGATCATCGACGGAATGGTTGCGAAAGTCTCTGATCTCCATCGTTGCGTATTCAATTTCCACGATCCGCCCGCGGATTCCACGCTCGACACCTGTCCCGAGCTGGACTGGTCGACGGATCCCCCGACGCCTGTCGTCAAGGCAGGCCAGATCGTCATGCACGGCGCGGGGAGCAAGTCGGTCCGCAAGGCCGTCGAGACTCATCAGCCGATGCTTGGGCTGCACGGCCATATCCACGAGTCCTCGGGCGCGGTCAAGATCGGGCGGACGTTGTGCATCAACCCCGGTAGCGAATATGGGGAGGGCATCCTCAGAGGTGCGCTTCTTACTATCAGTTCAGGGGAGATCAAGGCCTACCAGCTCACGTCTGGGTGAGGCTTCTAGGTCCCTGGCCACGGAGGTGTCCACAAGAGACGCATCATAGAAGGCCACGCAACAGAATCGCGGACATCTAACGGAGGAGATGCAATGGCTACGGCTGCGACAATTCCAGAAGTCTTCACCCGCAAGGCCTCCGGCCTGGTGCGGGTCATGTCTCCGTACTCAGCGTTTGTCTACAACATCCTGACCATGGGCCTGATCTTCCCCTGGACCTATCTGTGGGCGCCTGGCGCGCTGCCAGGAGGCAAGCTGGTCTGGGGCATCCTGCTGGCCACGCTGCTCGAGATCCCTATCGCCTTTGCCTACGTCTGGCTCTCGACGGCGCTGCCCCGCACAGGCGGCGACTACGTGTTCCAGAGCCGCGCCTTCGGCGGCGGGTGGGGCTTCACTCTCTTGATGTCGGGCTTCGTGATCTGGATCCTGCAGTGGGTCGCCATGTCCGGATGGCTCCTGGCCTACCTGGGCTTCGCACCCCTGTTCCTCGGCCTGGGGCTGACACTTAGTAGCCCCGTGCTGTCGAGCATCGGCGTCTGGTTCACGTCGTCCTGGGGCATCATCATCACTAGCATCCTCAATGCCTTCCTGGGCATGATGTTGCTGGTCTCGGGCTTCAAGAACTATGTCAAGGTCCAGTATGTGATGTTCTATGCCATCCTGGTGGCCTTCGGCACGATGCTAGTCGTGCTGTTCACCACTCCGCATGCCGAGTTCGTCACGCGCCTGAATGCGTTTGCCGTCGCATCGGGCAGCGCGCCGAACTTCTACGAGACGGCCGTCGCAGCGACCAAGGCGGCCGGGATCGACGTCAACCCGCCGTTCAGCCTGCTGGCCACGCTGCTCGTGGCGCCGATTGCCTGGACAAGTCTGCAGTGGGCGACCTACTCGGCCGAGCAGAACGGCGAGATCAAGGATGCCCGCTCGTTCAAGAACCAGGCCTTCATCCTGGTCGGCTCGCTGATCGTCACCGGCATCCTGCTGGCTTTGCTGGCGGCCGCGATTGAGAAGGCTGCCGGGAGCGAGTTTATGTACGTCGCGGGTGCCGGATACTGGTCCGGCGTCGCCGAGGCAAAGATCAGCGGGTTCTGGCTGTGGCCAAACATGTTGGCCATTGCCATGTCCGCCAGCCCGATCGTGGTCATCCTGATCGGCTTCGGCTACATCATGAACTCGCACCAGATCGTGAACAACTGCTACATCGGCGTGACCCGCATCATGGTGGCCATGTCGCTCGACCGGCTGCTGCCGGCTTGGGTCAGCAAGGTGGATGAGCGGCTGCACACGCCGGTCAACGCCCACTTGATCTACTTCCTGTTCAGCATCCCGGTCATCCTGGTCTACAACCTGTGGGGCGCGTGGTACTCGTTGACGCTGGGGGTGACCTTCGCCTGCGGCTACGTGTTCGCCGCCAGCGCCCTGGCCGGCGCCGTGTTCCCCTTCCGGGCGAAGGACATCTACGAAGCCTCGCCCGGCGCCAAGTACAAGCTGGGGAAGGTTCCGTTGGTCACCATCCTGGGCGGCCTCGGTGCGCTCTTCGGATTCGCCATGGTTGCCAGCTACCTGATCTACCCGCAGCTGGGCGTGGCGAGCACACTGGGATTCACGGTGGTGTTCGCGATCATCGCCGTCTCGGCCATCTGGTACTTCCTAGCCAAGGCGGCCCAGAAGAGGCGTGGTATCAATGTTGACTACGCCTTCAAGGAGATCCCGCCCGAATAGACGTTGTGGTTGTTGGTGGTGGTCGCCGGAGGGGCCAGCTGGCCCCTCCGGTTTTCCATTCCTGCTTCGGGCCCCTGGGCATATGCTCACCGGCGGATTCCTTCCGGGATGAGGCGGATTCGGAACGGCCAACTTGCCCTATACTATGGAAGAGCGACCCGCCCCCGACAACAACTGAGCGCTTTGCCCTTGTCCCACAACCGCCGCATGGGTAGGCGGCATGCGGTTACCGCATGGGCACACCTGCCGCTTGGAGGTTGGCCCGGAGGAGGTGACCATCGAAGCCGCGTGAAGAGCTAGCACCGGCAAGAGCTTCTTCGCCCCTATTGACTGGGAGGGAATGAAATGGCTGCAACCGCAACCACCGGCGAGGTCTTTACCCGAAAGGCCTCCGGCCTCGTCCGGGTCATGTCTCCAACGTCGGCATTCATGTACAACATCCTGACCATGGGGCTCGTGTTCCCGTGGACCTATCTGTGGGCTCCGGGCGCCCTGCCTGGCGGCAAGCTCGTGTGGGGCATTCTCCTGGCCATGGTGATTGAGATCCCCATTGGCCTGGCGTATGTGTTCCTCTCAACCGCTCTGCCCCGCACCGGCGGCGACTACGTCTTCCAGAGCCGCGTGCTGGGCGGGTTCTGGGGCTTCGTGGTTGTGATCTCCGGGTACACGACCTGGTTCCTCCAGTGGGTGGCGCTGTCCGGCTGGCTGGTGGCGTACCTTGGTTTCGCGCCTCTCTTCCTCGGCCTCGGCGCGACCCTCGGGAACCCTACACTCTCCGCTATCGGTGTGTGGTTCACCCACCCTTGGCCCGGCATTGTCATCACCAGCATCGTCAACGCCCTCGTCGGCATGTTGCTCCTGATCAGCGGCTTCAAGAACTACGTCAAGGTTCAGTACTGGATGTTCTATGGGACCTTGATCGCGTTCGCGACCGCGCTGATCGTGCTCTTCACCACACCGCCGGGCGAGTTCGTCAGTCGCCTGAACGCTTTTGCGGTGGCCTCCGGCGGCGTCCAGAACTTCTACCAGACAGCGCGTGATGCCGTCGTGGCGGCGGGCATCGATCTGAGGCCGCCCTTCAGCCTGCTGGCCACGCTGCTGATAGCGCCCATCGCCTGGACTTCACTGCAGTGGGCTGCGTACAGCGCTCAGCAGAACGGCGAGATCAAGGATGCCCGCTCCTTCAAGAACCAGGCGTTCATCATCATCGGCTCACTCATCGTGACAGGCATCCTGCTGGCTCTTCTGGCGGTGGGCTTCGAGCGAGTCGGTGGCACCGAGTTCCTCTACATCGCCGGCGCCGGGTACTGGTCGCTCATCCCGGAGGCCAACATCGCCGGCTTCAACATGTGGCCGAATATCGTGGCGGTTGCACTTACGGCGAGCCCTCTCGTGGTCGTCCTGATCGCCCTCGGCTACATCCTCAACTCGTTCCAGATCGTCAACAACTGCTACATCGGCGCCACGCGCATGTTGGTCGCCATGTCCATCGATCGCCTGCTGCCCGATTGGCTCAGCAAGGTGAACGACCGCCTGCACACGCCGGTGAATGCCCACCTGATCTACTTCCTGCTCAGCATTCCGGTCATCCTGGTCTACAACCTGTGGGGGCCCTGGTATGCACTCACGCTGGGTGTGACCTTTGCCGGCGCCTACGTGATCGCGACCACCTCATTCGCCGGCGCCCTGCTGCCCTACCGGGCCAAGAAGGTGTATGAGGCCTCCCCGGGCGCGAAATACAAGATCGGCAAC
>JAPLGR010000329.1 GCA_026390045.1 Chloroflexota bacterium
GGTTTTGCCTCCGGCTTCCTCCGGACCCCGCCTCACGACGACGCCCTTGCCCTTGGCTACGGTGGGTGCCATCAACCCCCGGGAAGGACTTCCACCTTCCTAGTCAGCCCCCATGCTGGGCGTACACACAAAGGGGCCGTCCGATCGACGGCCCCTGTCCCTGCCAGGTGCGGCTACTTCTTGGTAGTCGGCTGGAAGGGGTCCAGCCTGTGGACCTTGGTCTGGAGGCGTTCCCGCGTCTTGCTGTCCTGTGTGCCCTTGAGCTTCGCCTTGAGGGCGCGCAGTTTCCCGACGCGTCGCTGCCGGCGATGGAGCAGCTTCTGCTTGGCTGTCATCGGCATGGTCACTCTCCCTCGGACGGCTACTATAACGGAAACGAGGGCTAGCCTCAACCCCCAGGCCACGCCGCTGGGCACCCAGCCCAGCCGCTCATTCCGCGGCGAACTCAGCGATCTTGCGGATCAGCTCCTCAGTGTCGATGTCTTTGAGCAGGTACGAATGCGCACCAGCACGGGTGGCCGCCTCGGCCTCCCATTCCGTCGGATACGAGGTGAGCACCAGGACCTTGGGGGGATTGGGCATCTCCGCCACCTGGCGCAGAAGCTCCAGCCCCAGCCCGTCGCTCCGTTTGACTTCAAGCAGCACGATTTCGGGCTGTGTCCGGCGGATTTCGGCGACCGCCTCGTCGGCGTTCCCGCTGTGGCCGAGCACGCGGATCTGAGCAGCCCTGGTCAGCCGATCGGCAAGTGCCAGCCGCACAGGTTCGTGCTCGTCAATAATGTAGACCCGCGCCTTCACCACGAGCCGGTCCCTCCCTGGAGGGTGAAACCAGTATAGGCACTGGCGGGCGGCATTCTCCAGTGACCTCTATCCCGGCGGGAGGAGCGAATGTCAGGCGGGGGAGGCTGGCGGGGATCCCCGCCGACCCGGCAGGCGGACGGTCACGGTCGTTCCCTCGCCCGGGCTGGAGATCACGGTCAGGCCCCCACCCACAGCCCGGGCGCGCTCACGCATGTTAGAAAGCCCGTGCCCCAGAGGGCCCGCCGAAGGCTCGGCGACGAACCCTCGCCCGTTGTCAATGATCTGCAGGATGACGGCGTCGCTCACCGAGCGCAGGCTGACCAGGACGCGGGAGGCCTGCGCGTGCTTGGCCGTGTTGGCCAGCGCCTCCTGGGTGATCAGGAAGAGGCCCGTGCGCTCCTGGCGCCCGAGGTCGTGCAGCGAACCCGACTCGATCTGGAGATCCGCTTCTACCAGCGTGTTGGCCTTGAACTCGCGCACCAGGCGAGTGAGCGCTTCTACCAGGTCGTCGGTCGAGATGCGGCTGGGCTGCAGGTCCAGGATGTAGGAGCGGATGTCGCGGATGATGGCATTCAGACCATCGATCGCCTGCTCCAGGCGGTCGCCGGCCTTTTCGGCCGAGTCGCGGATCAGCAGGCGGGTATAGTCCAACGTCAACCCGACGGCATAGATGGACTGGATGATGCCGTCATGAAGATCCATCCCGATGCGCTCGCGTTCTTCAAGCACTGCCAGCCGCCTGGCCTGACGGTAGAGCCGGGCATTCTCGACATTCACGCCTATGCCTGCGCCCATCGCCTCCAGCAAGCCGGCCTCGCGCGTAGTGATCGTCCGCTGCGAGCGGAAAACGAGCACCATGACACCCAGCACCCGGCCGCGTGCCGCCAGCGGCACGCCGACCAACGTCCCATAAGAGTCCGGGGCTTGGAACGACGGATCCTGCCGCAGATCGTGGGTCCAGGTAACCTTGCGTTCGGCGGCAACGGAGCCCACAAAGCCCTCGCCAGGGTGGAAGTGATCGGTCCCCCACAGTCCCTCGGCCCGGCCCCGCCGGATCGTCTGATGGTAGACGCCCTCCTCCTCCTCTTGCACATAGACCTCGCCCGCCTCCGCAGCGAACAGCGCCATCACGCTGTCCAGCATGTTCTCCAACAGTGTCTCGACTTCCACTAGAGAGCTGACGGCGGTTGCCAGGGAGTTGAACAGCTGCAGTTCCTCGTTGCGCTGCTTGAG
>JAPLGR010000422.1 GCA_026390045.1 Chloroflexota bacterium
GGTTCGCGAAGCGGGATGTTCGGGTCGCCCCGCGCCATGCCGCCGGATGGGGGAAACATGCCCGGGAGGTTGTCCCAGCTGCCGTTCTCTTCGTAGTACGACACCAGGCTGGCGACCAAGCCCTCCTGGTTGCGGGTGAACGTGAACTCTTGGAACGCGCCGGACGCCCTGTGGCTGGCGACGATGGCGCCGACGGCCACGCCCAGCACACCGACGATCAGGAAGGAAACCGTCAGCCTGAACTGCAGGCTCCGCATCGGGTTACTCCCTCGCCAGCCGGTATCCCACGCCGTAGACCGTCTGGATCCGCTGTGCGTCCTGCGCCCCGGAGTCGATCTTGGCGCGCAGGTTCTTGATGTGGGCGTCGATGGTGCGCTCGTACCCTTCGTAGCCGACGCCCTGGGCGCGTTCGAGGAGCTCCATGCGGGTGAATACCTTCCCGGGGGCCGCCATCAGTGCAGCCAGGATCTCAAACTCGGTGGGTGTCAGATCGATCGGGTGCCCGTCAAGCAGGATCTCGTGGCGGGCGCGATCGAGGGTCAGGTCGCCGCTGTGCAGGACGGCGGGCTCGGGCCCGCTTCGCCCGGCGCGCCGCAGCACGGCCCGCACCCGCGCCAGCAGCTCGCGCGGGCGGAAGGGCTTCGTGATGTAGTCGTCAGCGCCGAGTTCGAGGCCAACGATCTTGTCCTCATCCCCCACGCGCGCCGTGAGCAGGATCACGGGAGTCGAGTGTTGCGTACGCAGGACGCGCAGGAACTCAGCCCCGTCCATCTCGGGCATCATGAGGTCGAGGACGATCAGATCGGGTGGTTCGCGGCGAACGACCTCCAGGGCCTCCAGGCCATTGCGGGCCGTCAGCACCCGGAATCCTTCCTGCTGCAGGTAGGCCTGGACGAGGGAGGTCAGACGCTCTTCGTCGTCCACGACCAGGATCGTCTTGTTCACTGAGGCTTGTCTCGCCTGTGTCGCATCATGAGCAGCAATCGTTTGAATCATACCTTTGAATGGCGCCGGGTCCCGGCGCCCCTCCGGTGCTTGGCGCAACGCCCGCGCCAGTCGATCATGACGCAGCCCGCTCCTTGAGCAGCTCGATCAGCGGATCGAGGAGTGCCAGGCTGAACCGATCGCCTTGACGGCCGCTGGCATGCCCGGGTTGAGGGGTGCCGCCCATCATCATGGAGGGGTCAAAACCCCCGGCGTCGGCTGCGGGCATGCCACCCTCACCCTGGATCACCATACCCCCTCCGCCACTCGGAGGAGCGGGCATACTTCCGCCTCCGCCCGAAGGAGGCGCACCGCCTCCGGCACCTCCGGGGAAGCCTCCGGCCGAGAGGCTGGGACGAGTGGTGCTGGAGTCCGTGCCGTCGCTGGACGCCGCGGCTTGCGTGACACCAAGTTCCTCGGCCATGGCGAACATGTCCTGGGAGGTGAGGCTCATGGCCGCAATGGCATCCTTCTGTTCCGCGGTCAGGGTTTCGTCAATCTGCGTCTTGACGGCCTCAAGTTCGGCCGAGGCGGCGGTGTCGCTGTTCAGCAGACTGCGGTACGCCTGCCAGAGAGGCAGCAGGGTAGCTGCCTGGGCAGAGTCAACAGCCAGGTCGGTGTCCTCTAGCTTGAAGATGCCGAGGATGTTCCGTGCAATCGCAGACAGCTCGCCCTGTGCGGGCGCGGCGCCGTCGGCGGATGCGGTGGCAGTATCCGTCCCCGTGGTCGTTGAGGTGCTGCTACCGGTGCTGCAGGCAGCCACCGCCAGGGACAACATCAGAAGTGTCGCAAGAAGCAGGTTCCGTTTCACCATGATCCATCTCCGATGATCCCCGTGCCGTTGCACGGGGAGAGTCGTCTACTCGTGCCGCAGGGCTTCGATCGGGTCGAGCTGTGCGGCGCGGTTGGCGGGATAGAAGCCGAAAAACACGCCCACGGCGGCGGCCGAGGCGAAGGCCAGCAGGATCGAGGCCGGGACGAGGGCGGTGGGCATATCGCCCACAGCGCCGAACAGATAGGACCCGCCGACGCCGGCCAGGACGCCCAAGGCTCCGCCGACAAGACTGAGCAGGAGCGATTCGGTCAGGAACTGCCAGCGGATGTCCCTCGGGCTGGCGCCCACCGATTGGCGGATGCCGATCTCACGCGTCCGCTCGGTCACGCTGACCAGCATGATGTTCAT
>JAPLGR010000390.1 GCA_026390045.1 Chloroflexota bacterium
GCGTGTCGGCACGATAATGGCGCCGGGAGCCCCGGACGGAACGGTCCGGTGCCTCCGCACGGACGCACTCCGGTGCGCCCGGGCGGCCACAATCCGGGGCGGAGGTAGCCCATGAGAACGCGGCGAGGATCAGCGGTATGGCAGTGGATGCTTGTGGCTGCTCTGGTTCTGGGCACGACGGCCCTCTGGGCCGGGACCGGCGCTGCCGCCTGGCAGCCGACCAAGCCGGTCGAGTTCAATGTTCCGGCCGGAACCGGGGGCGGGGCCGACATCATGGCCCGTTTCGTCGCCCCGCTCTTCCAGAAAAACAAGATCGTGGACAAACCCTTCATCGTGACCAACCGGTCGGGCGGCGCGGGGGCGGAGGGCTTCCTGCACGTGAAAGGCAAGGCCGGGGACGAGAACACGATCATCATCACCCTGGACAACCTCTTCACGACGCCGTTGGCGACGGGCGTGCCCTTCAACTGGAAGGACCTCACCCCGATCAGCCGGCTGGCGCTGGACTGGTTCGTCCTCTGGGTGAGCGCCGACAGCCCCTACAAGACCGCCAAGGAGTACTTCGACGCCGTCAAGAAGGAGCCCGGCAAGCTCAAGATGGGGGGCACGGGGTCCAAGCAGGAGGACCAGATCATCACCGTCCAACTGGAGCAAGCCTTCGGCGTGAAGTGGGCGTACGTCCCCTTCAAAGGTGGCGGCGAGGTGGCGGTGGAGCTGGTGGGCAAGCACGTGGATTCCTTGGCGGTGATTGACCACGAGCGCATCCCACTGCCCATGTGGGACCAGATCCCGACCTTGAAGGAGGCCACGGGGACGGACATCAGCTACCTGATGCTGCGCGGGATCTTCGCGCCCCCGAAGATCAAGAAGGAGGTTCAGGACGGGTACGTGGACCTCTTCAAGAAGGTCTTCGAAACCGAAGACTATCAGAAATACCTGAAGGATTATGCCCTCAAGGGCGCCTTCCTCTCGGGCGCCGACTATGTGAAGTGGCTGGAGCAGAAGGAAGCCACCACCAGGGAGCTGATGGACAAGGGCGGGATGCTGAAGAAGTAGGCGGCATCCGATATTCCCAGGGAGGAAGCGGGTATCGTTTCCTCCCTGGGGAGGACCTTCAGGGGCAGCGCAACCTATCCATAGCGACGACCCAGCCCGACTTCCATCGGTTCCGCTCGAAGGGTGATCCCGACGCGGGGATGGAGTGCCCCGCGCGGCATTATTTGGATCCGCCCAGGATCGAGAGTGCGATCTGGGCCCAAGGACCGATACCGGGAGAGAGTCGAGACAGATCGCGAGCCCGCAGCGTTTTGAGCGCATGGGTGTCCGGTGAGAGTTCCGGCGAAGGCTGAGGGCCGGGAAGGAGAGGCATGACTACGAAGGCGGCGGACATTCTGGTGGCGATAATTCTCTTGGGTTTTGGTTTGCTAGTCGCGTGGGATTCGCTCCGCCTCGGGAGCGGCTGGGGAATGGAAGGGCCCAAGGCCGGGTTCTTCCCGATTGTAATGGCCGCCATCGCTTTGGCAGGTTGCGTTGTG
>JAPLGR010000656.1 GCA_026390045.1 Chloroflexota bacterium
ATAGAGCCAATAGGTGAGAGGGCGATCGTCCCCAGGAATCTCGATCTCCAAATGGAGCAACTGTCCCGTGGTCTCGGTGTAGGTGACGATTGGTGTGGGTGTCCGGACCGGAGCTGGGGTGACGGAGGGGAGAGGGACGGCCGTTGGGTTGGCCGGGACGGTGGGAACAGAAGTCGGCTCGACGCGCGCGCAGGCGGTGAGGGAGGCTGTGCAGAGGATGAAGGCGAGGAGTGCGCGCTTGACGGCCATCTGAACCAAAACCCCGCCGCCTGCACCGGAGCGCAGAACGACGGGGGGCGCCTGTTAGCCTCAGTATAGCCCCGCCATGGGGTTGGGTCAAGCCTGGCGTGGTCAAAACGGCAACTAACGGAGGTTGCGTGACCGAGTCAGCCGCACAAGGCCTTGGAGGGCAGGGACTCCCCTCAACCCGCCTGAGCCGCGCCAGTACTGACGCGGATCGAGCGGCGACTTCTGCGGCCGGGGCGCTTGGACCACAGTGGGCGCGCAGGGTCCACCGTGTGCATCAACAAGCGAAGCAGGGGCGTGCATGGGCGCTCCCGATGAGATAGAATGCCGAAGTGCGGGGCCATTCTTTCCGTGGCCGGAAGGGCACCCGATCAGACAATGGGCGATCCAAGACGAAGCAGCCTTGTGCAAGTTGTCGGTCGAGCCCGGGCGTTCGATCTGGTGTTGGGGGTCGTGGTTGTCATCCAGTTGGTGCTTCTCGTTGTGACTGTGTCCCCTATCACGCAGAGAGTCGCGCTGTTCCGAGGTGATTCGGCCACAGAGCGGAGCGCACGAGTCGCATTCGGTGACCAGTTTGGCGACTTCGTTCGGTTCGTTGATGTCAATGTTCCGGAGAATGGCCGAGTAGTTGTCCCGCCGCTCGATCTTGATCTGACCTTCGGCGACGTGGGCCTGACCCAGTACTTGCTGTTCCCGCGCGAGATTGTGAACTGCCCCTCAGGTCCAGATCTTGCGGATTGCGTTCGGTCCTTGACTGGATCTCAGACCTACATTCTTCGCGTTCGAGACTTCCCCGCACCAGAGGATGTCCCCCCTTCCAAGGGGTATCTGCCGTTTGAGGGAGACCTAGGGCTCTACTACCCGCGTTGACGAGGTGACCCCTTGGCTAGAAAGGGAGTGGGGGCGAAGCGGGATTGCCTGGCTGTCGCGGTCGATTCCGGGTAGGAAGGGACTCACTCTATGTCCGGGTCCTTGCACGAAGCACTCATTGGTGTGAGCCTCTGCCTTGCGATTGCAGGGCTTGGCGCAGCGGCGCTGCGGACAGTCCTGGGCCGCCTTACGATCTTGGACGTCCTCGCTCTCAGCTTCCCCCTGGGCGCCGGGTTCCTCACGTGGTTTCTCTTCCTGATGTCGTGGGCCGGGGATGGGGTGACGCCACTGTCCGTCGGACTTGTCTGGGGCCTACTCCTTGCGCTGGCACTCGCGGCTCGCGTGTTGACCGCACCGCGCGCATGCGCCGACCAGACTGCTGGCTGTCCACATCGCTCGACTCGACTCGCGCCAATGCGATTGCCGGGTCTGCTCGTGGTTCTGATCGGGCTGACGGGCTTCGCAGCATGGCTGGGGGTCAATGGGTCATACTACGGATGGGATGACATGGCGATCTGGGCAGTGAAGGGCTACGGGATCGCCCGGGAAGGGAGTATCTGGGCAGCTGGGCACTGGGGGGACCACGGACTGGGATACCCGATGAACATCCCCCTCCTCATTGCCATCTTCCGGTTCACAGGCGACAAGCTCCCGGCTTCCAAGATCGTGTTCCCTATCTTCTACCTGTCCTTGGCCGTCGGCTGTCTCCGCTTCTGGCTGGAGCGAGGTATCCGCCCGCGATCTGCGTTTCTGGGGACGCTACTGTTGGTGTCGACACCTCTGCTCTTCGAGCATGCTACGTTGGGGTACGCCAACCTCCCGTACACCGTGTACCTCGTCCTGGGCTGCGTCGAGTTTGTTCAGGGTTCTGTCACGCAGGATGTGCGACGGCAGGTTCTGAGTGGGTTGCTACTGGGGATGGCGGCATGGACCCGCCCTGAAGGCGCACTGGCCGTTGCTTCAGTCGTAGTCGTGCTGGGACTCACCGCGCACTGGATCCGGCAGCGCGGGCTGAACCTTCTGGCATGGGTGCTGCCGGTTGCCGTACTGGCGGGAACGTGGGTTGTCTTCGCTGGAATCCATGCCCCTGGTGGGCAGATGCGGGAGGCGCTGGGAGCCGCCTCTGAGGCGGTGGCGGGAGGTGTTTTCCACCTAAGTGCCTTCTACTGGATTGTACGGTTCATGGGTCGGCAAGCTGTGGAGATCTCGGTATGGGGCGTACTGCCTGTTGCCTGCGCAGTTCTACTGTTCCTCGGCGCGCGAAGGCTCGGCCCCAGATCCAACCCGGATGCATTCCTTGTGAGCACGGCCTTTCTGATGGTGGCGGCTGGAGTCACCGTGCAGTTCTATCTTGCCGACTTCCTCGGTCTGTTGATGAACTACCTGGGCAACTCGGCGAACAGGATGTACATGCCGGCGGCCGTCCTGGCGGTCCTGCTGGCCGTTCTCTCCTCGCGTTCAGCCGTTGGCGAGATCTTGCCGTCCGAAGCATTGGGGGCGCAAGGGACCATACTGCCCACGGGAAGCGAGTAAACCGCCCGGCTGTCGTGATCAGGGTGCTCATCGCGGTCGCGGCCGGGGGCGCTGACTCTCGCGTCGGCAATCCTCCGCCAGGCCCGTTCGCGCGCGCTCCTCAAGCAGCGACAGCCAGGCAATCCCACTCTCCGAGCGCCTCTCAAGAAGGTGACGCGACCAGGGACAGGCCGATCGACCCTTCCAGAGACCGGTCTGAGGTATAATGGCAAAGCAGAATCAAGCCTTCGGGGCAGGGTGAGGGCCACGCGGCCCAAATCCCTACCGGCGGTACAGCCCGCGAGCGCCTTTGGCGCATGACCCGGTGAGATTCCGGGGCCGACGGTACAGTCCGGATGGGAGAAGGCTGGCGGCCGGGCGCTAACCGCGTCCGACGCTTCCTGTCTCCCCGAAGAGTGTCCCTCTTCGGGTTCTGTTTGAGGCAGGAACCGCCGCCCTTGCCGCGCCCCGAAGATGACATCGGGGCACGTTGCGTTTGGAGACATGAACACCGGGCAGGCCCTCGAGTATCCCGAAGAAGCCGCACACCGCCATCGGGCGAACCGATGGCAGCGCTGGCTGCTGCCGGCAGGCATCCTGGCCGCGTTGGCGGTGTGGCAGCTGCTGACAGCCAGCGCTCTTGTGCCGGCCTTCCTGCTCCCCTCACCGCTGGCAGTCGCAGACCGCTTTCTGCGCGGCTGGAACGACGCTTCCCTGGCGCGCCACACGCTCGTCACACTGAGCGAGGTCCTGGCTGGACTGTCCCTGGGCGTTCTGGCCGCGGCAATCTTGGGCTATGTCGTCGCGAAGTCGCCCGCCGTTGAGCGATTCCTCTCCCCGTACATCGTCGCCTCTCAGGCCATCCCGATCGTCGCCATCGCACCACTCCTGGTGATCTGGTTTGGCCCGGGTCGCCTTTCAAAGATCCTCATTGCAGCTTTGATCGTCTTCTTCCCGGTCCTGGTGAACACCGTCGTCGGCGTTCGCTCGGTTCCCCAGGACCTGCGCGAGCTAATGCGATCGCTGCGCGCCACGCGCTGGCAGACCTTCTCACTGTTGGAGATCCCTGCTGCCCTGCCTGTGCTTCTCGGAGGACTGAAGATCGGGGCAACCCTTTCGGTGATCGGCGCCGTGGTCGGGGAATTCGTCGGCGCAGATGAGGGGCTGGGTTTCCTGGTCAACGTTGGCCGGGGGCTGTATGACACGGCGCTGGTGTTCGTAGCCGTCTTCCTGTTGATCGGTATGGCGCTGGCCCTCTACGGGCTAGTGGCGTGGTTCGAACGTCAGGTGAGTTGGCGAAGGGAGGAGAATCGACCGTGATCCGTCCATCCGTCCGGTTGTTCCTCATCATCGTTGCGGCTGTGCTGCTTGCTGGCTGTGCGGCGCCCTCAACGCCCACGCCGGCGCTGCGCACGCTGCGCCTGCCGATGGGCTACATCCCCAACGTCCAGTACGCCCCGTTCTACATGGCTGTCGAACGCGGCTACTTCCGCGATGAAGGCCTGACGATCGACTTCGACTATTCGTACGAGACCGACGGTATGCAGCTGGTGGGCGCAGGCGAGCTGCAGTTCACGCTCGCCTCCGGGGAACAGGTGTTGCTGGCCCGCGCCCAGGGGCTGCCCGTTGTGTATGTCATGAATTGGTGGAATGACTTCCCGGTGGCTGTTGTCGCGCCGGCTTCCAGCGGGATCATCGAGCCAGCTGACCTTGCCGGAAAGCGGGTGGGGATCCCCATGTTGAGCGGCGCCTCCTACATCGGCTATCGCGCCCTGCTGGATGCGGCCGGGCTCGCACCTGACATTGCCCGACTGGACGTGATCGGCTTCACCCAGGTGGAGGCGATGCTGGCCGGGACGGTCGATGCCGCGGTTGTGTACGCGAACAACGAACCGTTCCAGATCGAGGCCCAGGGGATGCCGGTGACCGTCATCCTTGTCTCCGATTATGTCCCGCTCGCTTCCAATGGGCTGGTGACCAACGAGGCGACGCTGCAATCGGATCCCGAGCTGGTGCGTGCCGTCCTGCGGGCGGTCATGCATGGGTTGCAGGATGTTCTGGCCGATCCGGATACGGCGTTTGAGGTTTGCACGAAGTACGTGGAGGGATTGGCGGAGGCTGACCAGGACGTGCAACGGAAGGTCCTGGATGCCAGCATACGCTTGTGGAGCCCTGAGCCGCTGGGCGTCTCGGAGCCTGAAGCCTGGGAGAACATGGCCGAGGTCCTGCTTGAGATGGGCCTCGTGCAATCGCCTCTCGATGTGGCCCAGGCCTACTCCAACGAATACTTGCCGGAGCCATGACCCCTCGCGTTTCGCTTCTCTCGGCGAATGAACTCACCGTCTGGTTCCCCAACGGGAACGGTGGGCTGCACGCGCTGGATCGGGTGAGCTTCGACGTTGCACCCAAGGACTTCGTATGCATCGTCGGTCCGTCCGGCTCGGGGAAGACCACGATCCTTCGTCTTCTGGCCGGGCTATTGCAGCCCACGCGCGGCGAGGTGCGGGTGGGAGGGCAGCCTCTCCGCGAGCCGAGACGAGGGACGGGCTTTGTCTTCCAGCAGGCCAATCTGATGCCGTGGCGCACGGTGCTCGACAACATCGCGTTGCCCCTTGAGCTTGAACATCAGCCGCTGGATGCCGCCCGTCGCCGCGCCGGCGAGCTCCTGACTCTGGTCGGGCTGGAGGGCTTCGAGTCAGCTCATCCGCAAGACCTTTCCGGCGGCATGGCGCAGCGCGTCGCCATCGCCCGTGCGCTGATCCACGATCCGGATCTGCTGCTCCTGGACGAACCGTTCGGGTCGCTGGATGCGCTGACGCGTGAGCGCATGGCGGCCGAGCTGATGCGGATCTGGGAGGCGCGGCACGTGACCGTTGTGCTGGTCACGCATTCGATTCCGGAGGCCGTGCTGCTGGCGGACCGGGTTTTGGTGGTCAGCGCCCGCCCCTGGCGCGTAGTGCTGGACTTGCCGATCCGGCTGGGCCGGCCGCGCACGCTCGAGCTCAGCTACACGGCGGAATTCGGCAAGCTGGTGCGGCGCGTGCGCGACTCAATCGAGTGATTCGCAGTTCCCATCGGAGGAGAAACGAGAAGGGCGCAGCAACTGCTGCGCCCTTTGAACTTGCCATCCAGACGCCTACTCTGCAGCGGCCTTGGCCTTGGCGGCCTTGCGGCGACGGCGGATGGCGCGGATGATGAAGTACGCCGGCACCCCGAGGATCAGCCCGATCGGGAGGACGCAGATCACCGCCCAGATCCCTGCTTCAGCAATGAACTGCAGCGCCTGGATCAGCGCCTCGACGGCCGCCTTGGCCGTCCCCTCCGGACGCCAGCCGGCGATCTGCAGCGGCTGCGCCGCGGCATCAGGGATCAGTTCGATCGTGATGGCCGAGAGACGGGCCGACTGCTCGAAGTACTGCATCTGACCCTTGACGCTCTCGATCTCCCCGCGCACCTGTACCAGCTGGTTGTAGACCATCATCACGTCTTCGGTCGTGGTGGCCGAGCCCATGATCTCCTGCAGCTGTTCCTCGGCCGCCTCCAGGTTGCGCAGCCGGGACTCTAGGTCCACGTACTGCTGCGTGACGTCCTCGCCGCTAATGTTCTCCGAGCGGACCTCGATGGCGCCGGCCTTGATCGAATCAAGCGCCATGTCCAGTTGGTCAGCCGGCACGCGCACGGTGATCGTTCCCTGGGTGGTGGTCAAGTCCCCGGTGCCATACGCCGTCTCGTACAGGTAGGACGAGACGACGAATCCGCCCATGTCCTCGGCCATCTTGGTGATCGCTTCGACCGAGGCGGTCGGATCGGTGACAACCAGCGTCAGGTTCGCGTTGCGGATTACGAGCCGATCCTGGGAGACGGGTTCGCCAGAGTAGACGGCCCGGCTTCCGTTCGAGCTATCGGACTCGACCGCTGCCTCCGGCATCGGGGCATTGAGGGCGACGCCACCCATCTCGCTCGGCATGATATCGGCCGACTGAAGGCTCCGCGACGCGGCGCCGCAGGCTCCGAGCAGAAGGGCGGCTACCGCGAGCGACACGAATGTGATTCGGCGTTTCATGGGATCTCCTCCAATGGGACGGGATTGTTCTCTCCAGGAAGACGCTCCCTGAGTGGACGTGGTTCCCGTCACCAGCCTCCAACCAGGCGGATCGCCTGCCTCTCCGGTAGTCCGGCTTCAATGATCCGCTCCTGAACGCCGGCCACTTCGTAGCCTACGCGCCGTGGCTCCCACGTCATCTGATCCAGATCGAGGATGGCATACGCCGCCCGTGGATCCAGGTCACGCGGCTGGCCGACGGACCCTGGGTTGAGGATCATGCGGGGGGTCAGGCTGAGCGGAACATCCACGGGGAGCTGCACCGGAAGGCAGTAGCTCTCGCGCGGGAAGCGGACGAAGGCAATCGGAAGGTGCGAGTGGCCGACGAGGCAATACTCGGTCTCGAGCACGTCGAAGTTGCGGTCGGCGCTGTGATGATCGAGGATGTACTCCCACACTTCCTGGCGCGGGCTTCCATGAGCCAGCGTGAACGGAGGGACGAGCTCCTTGGCCCTCAGCGACTGCAGGTAGGCCGTGCTGGCTTCCGAGAGGTGGTCGCGCGTCCACGCGACCGAGGCGCTGGCATCCGCGTTGAAGCGGTGCAGTGGGATCGAGCCGAGGGCGGCGAGATCGTGGTTGCCGATCAGATGGTCGAACCGGCCATCGAAGCGATCATCAAGGCGGCACGGACCGGCAAGATCGGTGATGGCAAGGTCTTCGTGATGCCGGTGGAGCAGGTGGTGCGCATTCGGACCGGAGAATCGGACGAAGCGGCTATCTGACCGCAACGCGGTCAGATAGCCGCGTTGCGGCGTGTTGTAGTGCCTTCCCCCGACC
>JAPLGR010000008.1 GCA_026390045.1 Chloroflexota bacterium
ACGCCGTGCCGCCGCAGCCGCGAGCACTGGACCTGGGCCAGGGCGCAGACCACCCCGGCGGTCGTGCCCTCCGGGAGGATGAGGCCCTCCAGCTCGTCGATCCCCGTCGACCCGACGGGCGCCGCGTGCATGGTGACGACGAGCCGGTCGAGGCAGAGAAGGTAGAAGTGGTTCGGCTTGCTCGATGGTTCGTCCCCGGGCAGCGGGTATGCGACGAACACCGTTCGTTCGAGCGGCAGGATGCACGTCTCGCCCGCCTCGGCCTTCAGGAGGTCGAGCAACCCGGGGGCCAGTCCGAGTCCGGCCAGCCAGGTGATGAACGACTCCGGAGCGCCCCCGTCAAGATGGATCCAGTAGACACCCGCGCCGGAACGCCATCCGTCAAGGGCCGTGGGCTCGTCGACGGGACGCATGGCGCCGCCGGGTTCCAGGGCAAGGCAAGTGATCTTCACGATGGGCCTCCGGGCGAATTGTAGCTGGAGTTCAGGTACATTGACTCGCTGGCCGACTGCGAGGGATGGCCGATGATGACGGAACCAATAAAAGAAGCACGGGTACTCGACCCGATCGAACGTGCTTCCGAAGCCATCTTCGGCGTGCTCATGGCGGTCAGCATCATGGGGGCCTTGAGTGTGACGTCAGTGGGCCCTCAGGATGCCAGGGCCACACTTCTCATGGCGTTGGGGTGCAACGTCGCGTGGGGCTTCACCGACGCGATGATGTACCTCGTCGCCGCGGCGATCGGGAATGGCCGGAACATCCGGCTCGTGCGGCGCCTGAGGGAGACATCCGATCCCGACGAGTCCCGCCGCATCGTCAACGATGTCCTTCCGGGTCGTTTCGTGGGCAGCGTTCGGGAGGACACCCTCGAGGCGCTCCGCAAGGACCTCGTCACCCTGCCCGTTCCCAACTCCACGCTGGGTGCCCGTGACTTCATCGGTGCGCTGGGCGTCTTCGCGATCGTCGTCCTGGCCACGTTTCCGGTCGCACTCCCCTTCATGTTCATCAAGGACGTGCCGGTCGCGATGCGCATCTCGAACGTCCTCGCCCTGGCGGTCCTGTATGGATACGGCCACCTGCTCGGCAGCTACACCGGAGGACGGCCCTGGCGGTACGGTCTCTCCATGGCCGCGCTCGGCGCGGCGCTCGTCGCCGTCATCATGGCGCTCGGCGGTTGATGCGCCAGCGGGAGACCGCCGAGAAGACGAACGCCACGAAGACCGCCATCGCGCTGCCCAGGAACACCTCCCCGAGCCTGCGCAGTGCCGCCTGCTCTCCACTCAGCCGTGAGTGCTTCTGCAGGCTCGAAGCCATGACCAGCGCGGCCGTGATGGGAGCAATCTTCCAGTAGGTCTGGAAATGGATGAGGTAGGAGGAGACGAGGACGGTGGCCGCCATTGCGGTGGGGACCACCCAGTCCCGGGGCCCTGCCACAACCAGGAACAGCACCCCCATGATGCCGCCAATCGCCGTGTTGGCGAGCCGCGCCCAGAAGTTGGCGCGCGCAGTCTGCAGCTGGGGATCGGTGACCGCGACCATCGAACTGATGGCCCAGATGGGGTTCTGTGCCGCCAGGACGTTCAGCAGGAACCACAGTGCCGTCGATCCGACAAAGATTCGGACGGCGTACTGAATTCCGACCGTGTTCTTCTTCAGGGATGCGAGGAGGTCCATGCCTCGTCCGGAG
>JAPLGR010000191.1 GCA_026390045.1 Chloroflexota bacterium
GCCGTCGCAGGTCAAGACGATGGCCTCGTCAAAGCCGTTGAGCACAGCCTCGGATTTGATGAGCGCCGAGTTCACATAAGCGCCGGTGATTTTACCACGCGGCGGGATCGCATTGTCGTCATTGCGCCGCCATGAGGAAAAGCACACCTTGGCGCCTTCTTGCTGCTCGATGTACTTGCCGAACGGAATCGAGAAGATCGTCAGCTCGTCGCGCAGGTCATGCAGGCGCACGCCGATGACCTCGGACGACTTGTAGACCAGCGGGCGGATGTAGCAGTCGCGCCGGTATCCTTCAGCCCGGACGACCTGCAACGCCAGGTCCGTCATCGCCTCCGGCGTCAGGTCCAGGCTGCAGCACAGCATCTTGGCCGAGTGAAGCAGGCGGCGGAAGTGATCCTTCGGCCGGAAGATGTACAGCTGCTCCTGCTCCGCGTTCCAGTAGCCGCGAATCCCGCCAAACGCACCGGTGCCGTAGTTCAGGGCATGCGTCGCCACGCCAACGCGCGCCTCAGCGTAGGGGACAATCTTGCCTTCGAAGTAGGCAAAGTGAGGCAGTTCGGTGGGGCTCGCCACGGGTTCCACCTCCTGGGCAGGACAGGGCGGGGGCGGGATGGCCGCCCCCGAATTGAACCACGCTGCTCCGCATGTTGATTATAGCCCGCCCCGCGCGCGGTTTCTAGATGAAACAAGCCGCTTGGGCACGCTGACGCACATTCGCTGCCTGAATGCAGGTGCAGGCACGCATCCCCAAACACACGAACCCCGGCGCTCATACTCGCCGGGGTTCGTCATCCGCAGGATCACGCGGGGGTTTAGGCCTCGCGGAACTCACCCTCGACCACGTCGCCCTGGGGAGTCTCCCCGCCGGTCCCACCGGAGGGAGGCGCCGTTGGGCCGCCGCCCTGCTGGGCGTACATCTGCTGGCTGAGGGCATAGGAGGCCTGCTGCACTTCCTCGGTCAGGCGCTTGATGAGGGCTGCATCCTCACCCTTGAGCGCCTCACGCAGCTCGGCCACCTTGGCCTCAATCTTCTGACGATCGCCTGCCGGGACTTTTTCCCCAAGGTCGCGCAGGGCCTTCTCGGCCTGGTAGGCGAGCGTGTCACCCTGGTTGCGGGCGTCGGCCGTCTCCTTGCGTTTGCGGTCGTCGGCTTCGTGGCGCTTGGCTTCCTGAACCATGCGTTCCACATCATTCTTGGCCAGGTTAGTCGAAGCCGTAATAGTCACCTTCTGCTCGCGGCCGGTCGCCTTGTCGCGCGCCGTCACGTTCAGGATGCCGTTGGCATCGATATCGAACGACACCTCGACCTGCGGCATTCCGCGCGGCGCTGGCGGGATGCCATCCAGTCGGAAGCGGCCGAGGGTCATGTTATCGCCGGCCATCGGGCGTTCGCCCTGCAGCACGTGGATGTCCACCGCCGTCTGGCCGTCCTCGGCCGTCGAGAACACTTCGCTCTTCTTCACCGGGATGGTGGTGTTGCGAGCAATGAGCGGTGTCATCACGCTGCCCAGCGTTTCCACGCCCAGCGACAGCGGCGTGACATCCAGCAGGAGGACGTCCTTGACATCGCCGGTCAGCACACCGCCCTGGATGGCTGCCCCAATGGCCACGACATCATCCGGGTTGACGCCCTTGTGAGGATCCTTGCCGGTCATCGAACGCACTAGCTCCTGCACCATCGGCATGCGCGTCGCGCCGCCCACCAGCACGACTTCATCCACCTGCGATGCACTCATCTTGCCGTCGCGCAGTACCGACTCAAACGGCGAGCGCACGCGGCCCAGCAGCTTCTCGGTCAGCTGCTCGAACTTCGCCCGGGTCAGTTTCATCTGCAGGTGCTTCGGCCCGCTGGCATCCGCGGTGATGAATGGCAGGCTGATCTCGGTCTCGGTCAGGGTTGAGAGCTCGATCTTGGCCTTCTCGGCCGCCTCGCGCAGCCGCTGCAGAGCCTGGCGGTCTTTTCGCAAGTCAATCCCGTCGCTCTTCTGGAACTCATCCGCCACCCACATCACGATGGCTTGGTCCCAGTCATCCCCGCCCAGGTGCGTGTCGCCGTTGGTCGACTTGACTTCCACCACGCCGTCGCCGACCTCGAGCAGGCTGACATCGAACGTTCCGCCGCCCAGGTCGAACACCAGGATGGTCTCGTTGTCCTTCTTGTCCAGTCCGTAAGCCAGCGCCGCAGCTGTGGGCTCGTTGATGCTGCGCATCACTTCCAGCCCGGCAATCCGTCCGGCGTCCTTGGTCGCCTGGCGCTGCGAGTCGTTAAAGTAGGCCGGGACGGTGATCACGGCTTTCGTCACCGTCTCACCCAGGTGTGCCTCGGCATCGGCCTTGAGCTTGCCCAGCACCATGGCCGAGATCTCCTGCGGCGTGTACTCCTTGTCGTTGGCCGGGATCTTCACCCGCGCGTCACCACTTGCGCCAGCCACCACCGGGAACGAGACCATGCCGCGTTCCGTGCTGACCTCGTCATAGCGGCGGCCCATGAACCGCTTGATCGAGTAGACGGTGTTCTCGGAGTTGACGACCGCCTGGCGCTTGGCTGTCTGGCCTACCAGGCGCTCACCGTTCTTGGCGAATGCCACGACCGACGGGCACAACCTCCCGCCTTCAGCCGTCGTGATCACGGTGGGGTCACCGCCCTCCATCACCGCCACTACGCTGTTGGTCGTTCCCAGGTCAATCCCAATGATCTTCGACATGTTGGTATCCCTTTGTCGGCCGGTCCCGCTACCCTACGCGGCGCGGAACAAGCCCAGTTTGCTCTCATCTCGGTAATCGTAGGCGAGGGGCGCAAGATTCGTGTTAACGGAAGATCGGAGGCAGATAGGCGGCGGGGGCCGGCCGGCGCTCCGCTCAGGTATACTCCGCTCAACGCGGCGGAGAGGTGGGGCATGCCAGGCCTGCTCACACTGATCGGGTCAGGCGAGGTGTCGGCCGGGATGACCCGCCTGCACCGGCATTTGCTCGCCCGCTTCGGCGCTCCCGCCCGCGCCGCTTTCCTCGACACACCCGCTGGCTTTGAACTGGGCGTCGAAACGATCCACGCGCGCTTCCGCGACTACGTCGAGCGCCGGTTGGAAGTCCCCATGGAACTCGCCACCTTCCGGTCGGCGTCCGCACCACCGGAAACGATTGCCCTGGCCCTGCGTGCGCTGGCGGGCGCCAACTACATTCTCGCCGGACCGGGCAGCCCGAGCTACGCGGTCTCCCAATGGCGAGGGTCCGCAGTCTACGACGCCATCGTTTCGCGCTGGAAGGCGGGCGCCCAGCTCGTCTGGGCCTCCTCGGCAGCCATCGCCCTGAGCCGCTACCTGCTCCCGGTGTATGAGATCTACAAGGTCGGTGCACCGCTCCACTGGTTGGATGGACTCGACCTTCTCGGCGACTATGGCTTGAGCCTGGCCATCGTCACGCATTGGGACAACGCCGAAGGCGGGACGCACGACACGCGTGCCTGCTTCATGGGAATGGACCGATTCGAGCGGTTGCGAAGCATGTTGCCGGGCAATGCGGTCACGCTCGGCATCGATGAGCACACCGCCTGCACACTCGACCTGCAGGCCGGGACGGTCGAAGTGCGCGGCCGCAGCGGCATCACCATCCTCGCCAGCGACGTCCACCGCCGGCATATGCACGGGGAAACCTTCCCTATCGACGAACTCCGCCCCCGCGTTACCTCTTCATCGAGATCCGTCGCATCTGCGATCGCACCTGCTGCAGAGGGTCGTGCCCGCGAGGCCCGCGATCTGCTCACCCGGGGTGAGCTTGTCCCTGGCTTGCAGCTCCTCGCCGAGGCCGCACCTTCAGAGCTCGCACCGCTGCTGGCACTGGCGGCGCAATCTGCTCAGGGGCTGAGCCGCGCGACCCCTCCACCCGATCAGTTGATCACACTCCTGATTCGGGTACGCGATGCACTGCGCGCGGCCAAACAGTGGCAGCTGTCCGATCAGGTGCGCGATGGCCTGAGTGCCCTCGGCATCAGCCTGCAGGATTCTCCCACCGGGACGACCTGGTCTCGCGCTCCATAGCGACAACCTGGCCCTGCCGGGGACGTGCGGCCAGGCCCGGCTCACCCAGGCGCGCTGGGCGATAGCGCTTGCTGGCTTCTGTCACTCAAGCGGAGCGGGCAACGAATGCCGCGATCGCCGCGGCGATTTTCTCCGCAGCCTCTGGCGGCATCCCCTCACGCGCATGCCCCAGGATTCGCAGGTCAACGGGATCGTTGACGTAGTCCACGACCACCCAGCACCCATCCGCCCGCCGTGCCATCTCAGTGGAGAAGAGCTGCAGTCGCGCGATCCCCGCCGCCACCTCGATGACGCTCCACAGGCCGTCGAGCCCCAACCGCTGGCGATCGTTCGGGGTGACCGGCGCGATGAACAGGCGCGTCCGGTCGTCCCACCAGCACGCGACGACCTCGCCGCACGCATAGAAGACCCGGAACCATGCCCGCCTGCCTTCCAGCGTTTCCGGCTCGATCAATTCTTGCAGCAGCAGGTCATCATTGGGCATCTCGCGGCGCGCCTGCTCCACCTGCTCCCACGAGCGTGCCCCGAGCTTCACGCCCCAGCCACCGCCTCCCAAGTCCGGCTTGATGGCGAAGGGCTTGCCCAGGGGTGAGATGTCAGGTGGCACGTCCAGGATGGGTTGTCGACTGAACGCCGGGACCATGAGCGTGTACGGCGTATGGACGCCGGCGCGGATGAACTTCCAGTGTAGGTTGGACTTCTTCCAGACGCGGCGTCTGTCCGCCGGCGGATTCAACAGCACGGGCACATGCTCTGCCGCCCAGCCCTCGAGCGGCTCAAAGGCAGGATCGGTGTCCGCTGCACGGTCGAGGAACGCGCGTGCCGTCAGGTCACCCTGCCTCAGCCTCAAGGATGTTTCGGCGAGGCGCTGCGGGTTCACACTCAGAAGCGATTGGCTGATTGCACTTAGATGTTGTTCCAAGAGGCCGAGGAACGGGCCGTCATACGGCCAGTCGTAGGCAAGCAGCAGATCGGCTGTCTCCGGCGCCATCGCGGTTTGGCTCCCAGCGGGGAGTATACAGGCCGCGCGGTCCGGGACGGGGGCGAGCGTTGTACCATAGAGGGTGGTCGTCGGGAGATTGAACCATGGACGCCCTGGAGAGATACCGCCGCGAGAAGGATGAGGCTTTCCGCCTCGATCCGGATAGCCCGCTGGATCCCGAGCAGCGGCGCTCGTTCGCCGGTCTGCGCTACTTTCCCCCGAACCCGGCGCTTGATTTGGTCCTCGACCTCGAGGAGCTGGAGCCCAAGACCGAGATTGGAATGGAGACTGCCACCGGGGACCTGCGCCGCTACGAGCGATTCGGCTACGTCACGTTTGAGGTTGAAGGCCAGCCCGTGCGCCTGACCGTGTTCCGCACCGGCGACAGCTTCTTCCTGCCCTTCGCCGACGCCCAGGCCGGCAAAGAGACCTATGGCGCCGGCCGCTACCTCGAACCGGAACGGATGCCGGACGGCCGCATGCACATCGATTTCAACCTCGCGTACAACCCGTACTGCACCTACAGCGCCCACTGGTCATGCCCGATCACGCCTGCGGAGAACCGGATTCCCGTGCCGATTCGCGCCGGCGAGATGACTTTCGGGCACGACTGACGACCGGCCCCGCGGTCCTCGACAGGGAAGCCCGCCCGCTCTACTCCGCATCCACCCAACGTCGGCGGCGTAGGAACCTCTGGCGATATCGATGCAGGCCAATCAGCACCGCGAACTGCATGCCGGCTACTAGCATGGTCGAGAACTGCTCGAAGTAGAAGACCATCAGGTCGACCACGGTCAGCGACAGCATTACCCCCAGCAGGCCGAGGGCGATGCCAGTGATCTCCCGGCGCAGCAGCAGCGCCACCGCCCCCGCCGCCAGAACCAATGCCACCACCGCTTCGAGTACCAGCCGCGCCTCATACCAGACTAGGGCGCGTGGGCCGCCAATCCGCCCTGTCATGACGATGGGAGCGAGAACCGCTTTGACCCACTCGGGTTTGCCCAGTGCGCTCCAAGCCGGCAGGCTCTCCCACAACCCGAGCAGCGCCAGCCCTCCCAGACCCCCGATCAGCGCTGCGCGCGCCCGCGACCGAGTCCACCAGCGCGCTTCCCAGGCCTGCCACCACCGCGTCAGCCGCTCGAACCACCCCGGCGAATCCTCGGCCACCTGCACGGCATCCGAGTGCATGTAGTCCAGCAAGTGACGCGCCAACTGGACAGCGTCCGCTTCCTCAGCCGTGTTGATGACGCGGTGGAGCCGCGTTTCCAGGGCTGAGCGCTCTGCCGCATTGAGGTCGCGGTCGAGCACCTCCTCCAATCCCTCCAAGGCCATGTAGAGCTCAGTGCGCGCGTCGCGCGGCCTGGGGCGGCGGATCTCGGTATACAGCAGTACCGTCAGCAGGAAGAAGGCGTAGACGATCGGGGCGGCGGCCGGATAGAAGTAGTCATTCGACTGAGTGATGAACTTGCCGACCTCATCCATGAACAGGCCGGCGCCCACCCCGGCGCCCAGCGCCGCCGCGGTGTACACCCAGCGGTTGGCGAACAGGACTGGCATCAGGGCCGAGGCGAACAGCAGCAACCCGCCCCACAGGACATGCGCGATGTGCAGCTCGCCGGTGGCTAGGCTTGGGTAGCCAGTGATCTCAAGCAGCAGCCGCGTCGCACCGACGGAGGCGGCGAAGCTGAGCAGCATCAACTCCAGGTAGTATCCGGCCTGTTCCCGATTCACCGGGCGCCAGATACGGCGGACGATTCCATGCAGGCTCATCTCACGCCTCTTGCCTCCGTGCCTGGAGGGGCAGCAAGCTGAGCAGGATCGCCGCCAGGAGTGCCATGCCGGCCCCGAACGCAAATGGCGCCGAGGCTCCCCAGCCGCCCCACCCGCCAATCCCCTGCCACAGGATGCCTGCCGCCAAGCTGGCCGGCAACGCCGTCAGGCCGATCGCGGCGTTGAAGACACCGTACGCTGTCCCCCGCGCCTCGGCCGGCACAAGATCGGCCACCAGGGCCTTCGCGGCACCCTCGGTCAGTCCATAGTACGCGCCATACACCAGCATCAGCAACCACGCATGCCAGCCGGCCGTGGCCAGGGAAAACCCGAGGTAGGTCAGAACATAGATCGACCAGCCCAGCAGCAGCATGCGCTTTCGGCCAAACCGGTCAGACAGCGCACCGGCTGGCGTTGCCACGGCAGCGTACACCAGGTTGAAGGTCAGCATCATGATCAGCACAGAGGACACGCTCAGCCCAACGTCTTGCGCGCGCAGAATCAGGAACGCGTCGGAGGAGTTGCCGAGCGTGAAGAGAGTCATGATGCCAACAAAGAGCAGGAACTTGCGTCCCAGGCTCCGGACTCCCCCCGCCGCAGAAGTGCCAGCCGCTCGCGCAGCCCTCCTTGTCTCGCGTACTCCGAGGGCCATAACGACTACGGCAAGAAATGCCGGGATCAGGCTGAACAGCACCAAGCTCTGGAAAGCGGGACGATCGAGCACGCCGCTTCCTGCCTCAACCGACCGGAGAATAAGGATCGCCAGCCCTATGCCGATCACGGCCCCGCCCGTATCTCCCGCCCGGTGCAACCCGAACGCTAGGCCGCGCTTGCGGGGATCTGTGCTGTCGGCGACCAGCGCGTCGCGCGGCGCCGTCCGAAGGCCTTTCCCCACTCGATCGGCAAAGCGCACGCCCAGCACAGCGCCCCATGTCGTCGCTATGTACAGGAAGGGTTTGGCGCAGGCCGACAGGGCATAGCCCAAGACCGCCAGTTCCTTTCGACGGCCGAGCCGATCCGACAGCCAACCCGATACCATCTTGAGCAAGCTGGCCGTGGTCTCCGCCACACCCTCGATCAGGCCGATCGCTGAGGTCGATGCTCCCAGAACGTTGGCCAAGAACAGCGGCAGTACGTTCGACACCATCTCGGAAGAGACGTCGGTCAGGAAACTTGTCGCCGTCGCAGCCCATACATTGCGCGACAAGCCCCGGGCCGGCGGCTGTGTGTCCGTTGTGGATTCGCCTTGAGCCATGGTCATTACATGTCCTCCCCAAAAAGGCTTGCTGATCTCACTCCCCACCCTGCCCGATCTCCACTAGGAGTTCCTGCGCCCTGCGCCGACCCTCGCGCAGCACCTGCGCGCCGGCCTTCGTCGTGCGGTACAGCCTCCGCCGCCGACCCTCCGCGACCTCCAGGCGGCTGTCTATGAAACCAGCTCGTTCGAGGGCATGGAGCATCGGATACAGCGTGCCTGGACCCACGGCACACCCATGCCGACGCAGTTCGCCCATCAGCCAGGCCCCATACACCGGCTCTTGCCCGGCATGGTGGAGGATCTGCAGTCGGATGAAGCCAAGGAGGATCCCGCGAATCGGATGCACAGGCATGCTATCGGGTTCCGATATCGGCTTCCGATAGCATAATGTCTGGGAGTGTTGTTGTCAATCAGGGGATGTGAGCCGCACCTGCAAGCCGAGATCATCGGTGTGCGCCGATCCAAGCCGATCGCCGGCTTGCAGATCCACCATCCATCCGCTCACGGCGCCTGGAACGCAGCTCTCGCCCGGACCCGGAAGCCCGAGGCATCCATTCATCCACTCGGCGGCTGTATAGCTGACGACTTCCACAGTCGCCGGATCTACCCCCTGCGCCTCCGCCCAGACGGATATCGCGGCAGCAACCGCTGGCGGATAGGGCTCCTCAGGGCCTTCGGGCGATGCAGTCAACGGATCACCCAACAGTCCATTCAGCAGCGATAGCAGACCACCGTCTGTGCCTGGGTAGACCACGAGCAACTTGCCGGCCGGCCAAGCCGATACTCGTCCCTCCCAGGGCATCCCTGCGGCCTGCGGCCCGATCCCCGCGGAAATTGCCTCCACCTCTGCCACCGAACCATACTCATACACATACACCACACCCTCGTTCACCCGCAGCGCGCGCACGACCTGTGCATCAAACGCCTCAGGCACCGGCTCATCGGCCTCCTGCACCGTCGCTCCTGCCTGTCGCAGCATGGCCGCCAGGTCATCCGTGGACGAAAGGTCATCCGCGGCCTTTGGCCCACATGCGGCCAACACGACAAGCAAAGCCAGCGCCCACCATCGCCCCTGTCGCAACCATGGTTGTCTGCTCATCCGCAACGCCTCGCGCGGCTGCACCGCGATCTTCTTTGCTCAGGGCGGGATGCCCGCTCTCCTGCGGTCTCCCGCAGTTGACGGCGCACGCTACGCGCCGTATGCTGGGCATGCGCGAGCCGCGCGCCCCCACCGGGAGGGGATCGATGGCCGAAGTGTACATCATCGCCGCGGTGCGAACTCCCATTGGCTCCGGCAAGCCCGAGACGGGCGCATTATTCCCTGTGGCACCCGTGGATCTGGCAGCGCACGTCCTGCGCGAGGTTGTACGCCGCGCCGGCGCCGACCCGGCCCAGGTCGAGGATGTCATCCTGGGATGCGTCACCCCGGTGGATGATCAGGGTGCGAACATTGCCCGGCTGGCGGCGCTCAAGGCCGGCTTGCCTACGCATGTGCCCGCCGTTTCCCTCAACCGCATGTGCGGCTCAAGCCAGCAGGCCGTCCACTTCGCTGCGCAAGCCATCCTTGCCGGCGATATGGACCTGGTCATTGCGGGCGGAATCGAGATGATGTCGCACCAGCCCCTTGGCCGCGACTATCCGAAGTCATGGCCGGCGGACTTCCCGTTCCGGCTGGTCCATCAAGGCATTAGCGCCGAGATGATGGCGGAGCTGTGGAAGCTCAACCGCGGGCAGCTGGATGACTTTGCCTTCCGCAGCCACGAGCGCGCGGGCGCTGCCATTCAGTCCGGCGCCCTCGCCGCTCAGATCCTCCCCATTTCGATCACCAAGGACGATGGCGCAGTGGTGAAGGTGGAAAGAGATCAGGGTGTGCGCATCCCGCCTAACCGCGAGAAGATGGCCGCCTTGCCGCCAGCGTTCAAGCCCGACGGCGTCGTGACCGCAGGCAACAGCAGCCAGGTGAGCGATGGCGCGGCGGCCGTCTTGCTCGCTTCGGAGGCTTACATTCACCAGACTGGTGTTACGCCGCTGGCGCGCGTCGTGGCGCGCGCGGTGGTGGGCTCCGATCCGGTGTTGATGCTGGACGCACCCATCCCGGCCACACGTATCGTCCTTGAGCGCGCCGGCCTCAAGCTCGATCAGATCGACCTGATTGAGATCAACGAAGCGTTCGCCTCCGTCGTGCTCGCATGGCACAAGGAGACGCACGCCAACCTCGACCTGGTCAACCCCGACGGCGGTGCCATCGCCCACGGCCATCCGCTCGGCGCCACTGGCGCAGTCCTGATGACCAAGCTTATCGATGGCCTGCGGCGCCACCATGGCCGGTACGGGCTGCAGACGATGTGCATCGGGCATGGCATGGCGACAGCCACAGTGATCGAGCGGCTGTAGGGGCAGCCGGTTGCGGTAGAATCGGGTCTGGAGGCCAAGATGGCAGAACACAAGCAGACTTCCTGCCCGTGGGTCTCGGACGAGGTTCGGCAGCATGTCCGCCAGGCGCGGCACGAAGCCAGTGCCGTCTGGGAGGCCATGGTGCCGCCCGAGGTCCTACAGCATCGCCGCGCTGCACGCCGGGAAGCACTCCTCGCAGCACGCAGCATGCTCGATCACGTTATCAAGCGCCTGGACGAGGCGGAGAAGGCCTGAGGCGCGGCTGCCTCGGGGGTTGTTCGCAACGCACCTCGGCATCAGGAACTACAGCCGCCCATAGTCCCACCATCCTGGCTCACGGGAGGCGCACATGGTGCGCATCGCTGCCGTCCAGATGCAGCCGACCATCCTTGACGCCAAGTCCAATCTGACTCGCATTCTCGACATGACGAATGAAGCCGCCGCGCGTGAGGCGCGGCTGGTCGTCTTCCCCGAGGTCGCCCTCTGCGGCTATGTGATCACACCAGAGGAAGCTGAGGGCCTGGCCCAGCCGGTCCCCGGCCCAGCCACGGAAGCCCTCACACAGGCGTGCCTCGAGGCCGGCGTGCACGTCATCCTTGGGCTGCTGGAGCGAGACACAGACGGGACTCTATTCAACGCGTCCGTGCTGATCGGTCCGCAGGGGCTCCTGAGCCGCTACCGCAAGACTCATCTTCCGCTTCTCGGCGTTGATCGATACTTGGCCTCCGGGGATGCGTTCCTCCCACCGGTCGACACACCGGCCGGCCGCATCGGATTGCTGATCTGCTACGACCTGCGCTTCCCAGAACCGTGCCGCGTGCTCGCGTTGCTCGGCGCACAGCTGATCGCCCTGTCCACCGCCTGGCCCGTCGCCGGCACGCTCTATCCCGACTACATGGCCCGCAGCCGGGCAGCCGAGAACCGCACCTACCTGATCGCAGCCAACCGCTGCGGCGAAGAGCGCGGCACGCGCTACCTGGGGCGCAGCCTCATCGTCGCACCCGACGGCGCCATCCTGGCCGAGGCAACGCCGGACCTCGAGCAGATCCTGTACGCGGAGATCGATCCGGGGTTGAGCGATGCGAAGCGTCTGGTGCTTGCCCCCGGCGAGTACGAACTGGACCTATGGGGCGACCGCCGCCCCGACCTGTACGCGCCGATCGCCAGCGACTCATTGCCCCAAGCCTGAGGCCACCCACCCCGGAGAACTCACCGCTATGTCCCTGCAAAGCATCTTCATCCGCCTCGGCAACCCGATCCTCGCTGCCCTGCTCCGATCCCCCCTGCACGCCATGGTTGATGGTGGAATGATGCTGATCTCGGTCACCGGCCGCCGCAGTGGCAAGGCATACACGACGCCCGTGAACTACTTGCGCGATGGCGAGACGCTTACGGTCATCAGCATGCGGGAGCGGACGTGGTGGCGCAACCTGCGCGGAGGTGCCGAGGTTGGCATGCACCTGCAGGGCAAAGCGCGGCGCGGCCAAGCTACCCTGGCCGAGGATGACGCGTCCGTTGCCGATGGCCTCGGATGCCTTCTCGCGCGCAATCCGGCCTACGCCCGATTCCTCGGAGTGAGAATCCAGTCTGACGGGACGTCCGAGCCCGACGATCTGGCGCGTGCTGCTCGCTCACGAGTGGTCGTAAGCATCCATCTCATGTGAGCTTGGCATTCGGATTGCCATCGGGCCAGCTGCTTCCTTGCGCGTCCGGCCTGCACCGATACTACCTGATCAGCATGAATCCAAGTGCGACGAGTGCGCCTGCCCAGGCTGCCACTGAGAGACGCTCGTCGGCCCGGCCGTAGAGGATCGCGCCGGTCAGCATCAGGCTGGCGAATATCACCGCAGCCGCCAGGCGGTGCAGGCCGCGTCGCACATGGTCCAGCTGTTCCTCGAGTTCGGGCGTCGGGCTCGCCTGCACACGCAGCTTCCCGCTCTCCAATCCCGTCAACGCGGCATCGATGCGCGCCGGCAGGCCCGCCATCCGACGGCCCTCTCGTTCAAGCCACTGGAATGCCATCTTAAGCCAATCCCCTCCCTCGTCGGCCAGCAGGTCCTTGGCGAATGGCGCCAGGCCCTCAAACACATTGAAGTCAGGGTGCAGCCCGGTGCAGATGCCGGATAGGATCGCCACACAACGCCCGAGGAAGATCAGGTCAGCGGGGAGTTGGAACGGAAGTTCAAAGACCAGATCACGGAACTCGTGCGCCATGTCGTGCAGCTCGCGGTGATCAATGGAGGTGAGCTCCTGCATGCTCTTACCCCAGAACCGGTCGAAGACAGCGCTTTCCGCTTCGCGCAGCCGGCGCATGTCCGCACCGGGAAGCAGCACACCCAGCTCCTCGTATGACCTGGCCAGCCGGTCCATGTCGCGCACCCCGACGCCGATCACCATATCGCGCAGCCCCTGCCGCATGCGTTCCGAGACGTGCCCCACCATCCCAAAGTCGACAAACACCAGCCTCCATCCGGAATCCCCGTTCGGATCGACGAACAGGTTGCCCGGATGCGGATCGGCGTGGAAGAAGCCCTCCTGGAAGATCTGACGCAGGTAGGTGCGAAACAGCCGCTCGGCCACTTCCGCCCGGCGGACGCCAGCGGCATCGATGGCGGCGTAGTCCGTGATCTTGATGGCATATACGTCTTCGAGGGTGAGCACGCGCCGCGTGCTGTGGCTGGCTACCACGCTCGGCACCCGCACGCCGGCATCCGACTCGAACATCTTCCCGAACCGGCGAGCGTTTTCCGCCTCAGCGATGTAGTCCACCTCGGCCCACAACGTTCGGCTGAATTCCGCCACCAACGCATCAAGGTCAGCTCGCCGCGCCACAGGAGGGTAATGCTTGAGCCATCCAACCACCACGCGCAATGCCGCTAGGTCTTCTTCCAGCAGTTCGTGGATATCCGGGCGCTGAACCTTGACTACGACTCTCTCCTCGCCCACCCGGGCGCGATGCACCTGCCCCAGCGAAGCGGATGCCAGCGGGGAATCCTCGAAGGCGTCGAATATCCGATCGACTGGTGCCCCGAATTCGGCTTCGATCACGCGGCGCATGGCCATCGCCGGTTCGGGCGACACCTCATCCTGCAGCCCCGAGAGTTCCGAGGTGATCTCCTCGGGTAGCATGTCGACGCGGGTGGAGAGGAACTGCCCAACCTTAATCCACACGCCTCCCAGGCGGGTGGCCATACGTCGGTAGCGCCGGGCAATACGACGATAGCGTGCCTGTGCAGTGCGCCGCGCGATCCGTCCCAGCCCCACAGCCCGGAGCAGGATGTCCCAGCCGATGACTCCCAGCGCCACGGGAGTGAAGAACGCCAGCACGCGCAAGTAGCGCCAGCGGAACCTGCCCGATCCGGCGCGGCTTGTCGTCTGCGCAACCTCCTGATTCATGGATCCCCCGGTAACGCGTCCATGCGACAAGTGTAGTCCCCACATATTGGCCAAATACAACGCCGGGCGCGTATGCGTCCGGCGTTACCTTCCATCACCTTCCCGACTAGCGGGCGGCGCGCCTGGCCCTCAGGCTCGTCCCCCACTTGGTGAGCTCTGCGACCACCGCCGGCACCAACACCAGCGGCAGCATCAGCTGCCATTGCGCCCAGCCCAGCGTGACGGTGTTGAACACCGGCTGCAGGAACGGCACATACAGCACCGCCGCCACCAGGAGCACCGACGACAGGACGGCGTAGACCATCGTCCGGTTGGAGAACACCCCGATGCGGAGCAGTGGATAGCGCTCCGACCGCGCCGTGAACGCGCGCAGGAGTTCGGAGAACGACAGCGTAGCGAACGACATCGTCTCCGCGAACTCCGGCTGCTCCGGGTGTGCATGCAGCCCCACAAAGTAGGCCCCCAGCGTCACGCCGGCGATCGCCAGCGTCTGCAGGATGATCCCGAGCTGCATCGAGCGATTGATCACCGGCTCGTCCGGAGGCCGGGGCGGCTGGTCCATCGTGTCCGGGTCGCCCTTCTCCATCCCCAGGGCCAGCGCCGGCGCTCCATCGGTGACCAGGTTGAGCCACAACAGCTGGATCGCCGTCAGCGGTGACGGAAGGCCGGCCATTTTGGCAACGAAGATGATGGCGATCTCGCCCAGGTGGCACGACAACAGGTAGAAGCCGAACGCGCGGATGTTGGAGTAGATGATGCGCCCTATCTCAACCGCCGAGACGATGCTGGCGTAGTTGTCGTCCGTCAGCACCATGTCGGCCGTCTCCTTGGCCACATCCGTCCCAGTTATGCCCATCGCCACGCCGATGTCGGCGCGCTTGAGCGCCGGCGCATCGTTCACGCCGTCGCCGGTCATCGCCACGATCTCGCCGTTGGCCTTGAGGGCATCGACGATCCGCACCTTGTGCTCGGGCGACACCCGGGCGTAGACATCGGTGCGCACCACCTCACGCGTCAGCGTCGCATCGTCCATCCTGGCCAGTTCGGATCCGGTCAGCACCTGGCCTCCCGGCCGCATCAGACCGATCTGTTCCGCGACGGCGCGGGCGGTGTTGGCAAAGTCGCCGGTGATCATCACCGTGCGGATGCCTGCCCGTCGCGCGGTGTCGATCGCTGGCGGGACTTCTGCCCGGCCGGGGTCGATCATGCCGAACAGCCCGACGAAGGTCAGGTCGCGTTCAACCACATCGACGGTAACCTCACCCGGCTCCTCTTCCTCCACCCGGTAGGCCACCGCCAACACGCGCAGCGCCTGCTGTGCCATGCGGCTGTTAGCCTCCAGGATCTGCCGGCGCATCGCCTCGGTCAGCGATGCCCGGCTGTCATCCAGGTGCTGGACGTGGGTGCACAGGCCGAGCACGATGTCGGGCGCACCTTTCATCGCCGCCACTACCCACTCGCGCTGCTGATCGTCGGTGAAGGGACTCGCGTCTGCCCCGGAGGGCTCCACGACCCGATGCAGCGTCGTCATTCGCTTGCGGTCCGAGTCAAACGGGATCTCATTGATCCGTGGGTAGGCGCGGGACAACGTGCCGCGGTCGGCGCCGCCCTTCGCGGCCGCCACAACCAACGCCGATTCAGTCGGGTCCCCGACAACCCGGAACCGGGATGCCTCGCCCTCGCCTGCCATCTCGATCTCGGCGTCGTTTGCCAGCACAGCCGCCCAGAGCGCCGTCGAGACTCCCGGCATCTGAGTCAGGTCGACTGGCTTGCCGTCAACGCGGAATTGCCCCACCGGGTCATACCCCTGGCCGGTGACCTCCAGAGTCGTCTCGTCAACCCACAACCGGGTGACTGTCATCTGGTTCTGGGTGAGCGTCCCGGTCTTGTCCGAGCAGATTACCGTCGTCGAACCGAGCGTTTCAACCGACGCCAGCCGGCGGATCAAGGCGTGCCGCTTGATCATCTCACGCATGCCCAGCGCCAGCGTGATGGTGACGACGGCGGCCAGGCCCTCCGGCACCGCCGCCACGGCCAGGCTGACCGCAATGATGAACATCTCGAACGGCTCGTAGCCGCGCCCCCAGCCGACCAGGAACACCAGCGCACACACGCCAAGCGCTGCCCAGCCGAGGACCTTGCCCAGCTGGTCGAGCTTGCGCTGCAGAGGCGTCTGCTCGTCCTCTGCCACCTGGAGCATGGCAGCGATCAGGCCGATCTGCGTGTGCATGCCGGTCGTGACCACCAGACCGCGCCCGCGGCCATAGGCCACCACGGTCCCCATGAACGCGGTGTTCAAACGATCACCCAGGGGAACATCCTGGCGAAGGACGACGCGGGCATCCTTCTCTACGGCAACCGATTCGCCCGTCAACGCCGCTTCTTCGATTCGTAAATTGACCGTTTCAACCAGCCGCAAGTCGGCGGGAACAAAGTTGCCAGCCTCGAGGATGACAAGATCCCCGGGCACCAGGTCCCGCGCCGGCACGCTGACCCGGTGCCCATCGCGGATCACCTGCGCTTCGGGGGCGGCCATGCGGCGCAGTGCGGCCAGCGCTTCCTCGGCCCGCCGCTCCTGAACTACCCCCAGCACCGCATTCAGCGCCACAATAGCCAGGATCGCAGCGGCTTCGATGTAGTCACCCAGAATGGCGGAGATCACGCCCGCCACGATCAGGACGATGACAATGAAGGAGCTGAGCTGTCCGAGCAGCATCTTCCAGAAGCCCGGCCTTGGTTTCTCGGCCAGCTCGTTGTGTCCGTAACGCGCCAGTCGGCGCGCGGCCTCGTCGGTGGTCAGCCCGCGCTCGGGCGAAGTGCCCAGCGCCGGCAGGAGATCGGAGACTTCCAGCGCATGCCAGACGCGCTCATCCTGACGGGGATCGCCGGGTTGAGGGGAAGGACTGGTGACGGATGGCCGCATGCATTCCTCCGAGACAGAGAAAGAGGGCGCCAGGCGCCCTCAGTTCGGCATTATAGCACACCCACGGGCAGCTGCCGACAAAGGGCCGACAACGGGCAGACACCCAACCGCGGCGCCGGAGTCGGACCGCTGCTCAGCGCCGGATCACTTGCACCCCTGCCCCGGGAGCGATGGGGGCGCCGATCGCCCGCTACTCCAGCAGGTCGGCAACGGCCTTGCTGACCTTGGGGTTGAGCTCGCGCAATTCCCCGCTGGTCATGAACAGGATCCGTTCGACGATGTTGGTCACGCGGTCGCCGATTCGTTCCAAGTTATGTGCGGCAAACATCAGGTACAGGCCGCGGCTCGTGGTGCGCGGATCCTCGACCATGAAGGACAGAATCTCACGGAAGATCTGAGTATAGAGCGCATCCACCGAGTCATCCATGGCAATGATCAGGACAGCCTTCTCGACGTCGCGCTGGATGTAGGCTTGCAGCGCGAGGCGCAGCATCTCGCGGCAGATCTCGGCCATGCGGGGCAGGTCGATCAGCGGCTTAAGCAGCGGCTCATCGCCCATGTGCAGGACGGTGCGGGCAATGCCGGCAGCATGGTCGCCCATGCGTTCCAGATCGGTGACAATGCTGAACGCGGCCAGAGCGGCTCGCAGGTCGCTGGCGGCCGGCTGCTGTCGGGCGATCAGCGCCAGGCACGCCTCCTCAATCTCAAAGCGCAGCGCATTCACGCCGGCATCGTCGGCGCTCACCTTCCGCGCCAAGTCGACATCGCGCTGTGCCAGCGCCTGCATGGAATGCTCGATTGCAGCGTCCACCAGGCTCCCGATGCGTAGAATCAGCTCATTGATGTCCGTCAGTTCGCGGTCCAGCATGGCCCGGGTCTTTGTCATCGTGTCTCTCCTCTCGCGTCCTGCAAGTCCCTCCGGCCAGCCACCCCGGTGCAGATCCGGATCCTGGAACTCCCCGCCAGACACCGCGGCGCCACCGGCAGCCCAACAACCTGCCCGCTACGTCGGTTAACCGAACCTCCCGGTCACGTAGTCCTCGGTGCGTTTGTCCTTGGGCCGGGTGAAGACCTTCTCCGTCACGTCGAATTCGACCACCGTGCCAGCCCTGTCGTCGTCCATAGCCATCATGGCCGTGTAGTCGGAGGCGCGGGCGGCCTGCTGCATATTGTGCGTGACGATGATAATGGTGTAGTCCGTAGCCAGCTCGCGCATCAGGTCCTCGATCTTGAGTGTGGCGATCGGGTCGAGCGCCGAGCAGGGCTCGTCCATCAGAATGATCTCCGGTTCGACCGCCAGGGCACGGGCAATACACAGGCGCTGTTGTTGGCCTCCGTCCAGCGACAGCGCGCTGTGGTTAAGACCATCCTGGACATCATCCCACAGCGCGGCTTGGCGGAGAGACCGTTCGACCAGGTCATCGAGGCTGCCCTGGAACCCGTGGACACGGGCGCCCCAGGCCACGTTCTCGTAGATGGACTTGGGAAACGGATTGGGTTTCTGGAACACCATCCCGATGCGGCGACGCAGGGAGACCGGATCAACCGAGCCCCCATAGATATCTTGGCCGGCGAAGCGGACTTGACCCTCGACGCGGAAGCCGGGAATGAAATCGTTCATCCGGTTGAACGAGCGTAGCAGCGTGCTCTTGCCGCAGCCGGACGAGCCGATAATGGCCGTGATGCGGCGCCGAGGGATGCTCAGGTCGATGTCGCGTGCTGCCCGGAAGCTGCCGTAATACAGGCTGAGCCCCCGCACCTGGAGGACTGGCGTATCGCCTTCCACGCTGTTCATTCTACCCAATTCCGCCTCGCGGCGGCATGTTGGGGCGCTCGTATAATTGGCGTCATGCGGTCCACCAGGGTCCTGCTGATTGCGATGACGATCCTTGCTGCCGGCTGCCGGCCAGCCTCAAACGCCGCGACCCCGGCGGGCGCGGATTACATCGAGAACCGCGGCTCCGACACGATTGTCAACCTGGCGCTGGCATGGGCCGAACGATACCAGGAGCTACATCCCGAGGTGCGCATCTCGGTCAGCGGAGGGGGCAGTGGCGTGGGCATCACTGCCCTGATCAATGGGACGGTCGACATCGCCAACGCCTCACGGCAGATCAAGCCAGAGGAGATTCAGGAGGCCGAGGCGCGCGGTATCCAACCGGTCGAGTTCATCATCGCGCGCGACGCCATCGCCGTGATCGTCCACCCCGACAACCCGGTCAGTCAGTTGACGCTGCAGCAGATCTCCGACATCTACAGCGGCCGGATCAATAACTGGCGTGAGGTCGGCGGTGAGAACCGACCCATCGTGCGGCTGTCGCGCGAGACCAATTCCGGGACGCACGTCTACTTCCTGGAGAAGGTCTTGCGGCTGGGCGATTCCGACAGCGACACGCTCTTCTCGACCGACACCCTGCTGCTACCTTCCTCGGAGGGTATCGTCTACGAGGTGCGACAGAACCCGAACGCCATCGGCTACGACGGCCTGGGCTACGTGCCGCCCGACCTGAAAGTGATCGCCGTGGCGCGGCAGGCCGGTGGCCCGTTCCTGCTCCCGTCGGTGGAGACGGTCAACGATGATTCGTATCCGGTGGCGCGCGACCTGTACATGTACACCGCCGGCCAGCCTTCCGGCGCCGTAGCTGACTACCTGGGCTGGATCCTCTCGTCGGAGGCGCAGCCCATCGTGGCGGACCTTGGCTTCGTCCCGGTCACCGCGGCCCCGCAGGCCCCAACGCAGGGAGGCTGAGTCCGACCATGTGCGCAACGCCAGCGAAGGGCGCGGCGGACCCGCCGCTCAACTGGCAGGAGGCAGTCCTCTCACGCGTCATCCGGCTGTCCGGCTATTCGGCCATCGTCTTTGTCGGCCTGATCTTTGCCTTCCTGGTCCGCGAGGGGCTGCCGGCCCTGTTCGAGGTGCCGCTGAGCGACCTATTCAGCGTGCGCTGGTATCCGATCGAGGGCTACTTCGGCATCCTGCCGCTGATTACGGGCTCGCTCATCGTCACCCTGGGAGCCATGGCCGTGGCGATCCCCTTCGGAATCGGAACGGCGATGTTCATCTCCGAGATCGCCCCGCGCTGGGCACGCGAGGTGCTCAAGCCGATGGTTGAGCTGCTCGGCGGCCTGCCCTCGGTCGTGCTCGGCTTCCTGGGCATCTTGATCCTCTCCCCCTACCTGCGGCAGGCGCTGGATCTGCCCACGGGCTTGACGGCGCTGGCCGGCTCGCTGCTGCTGGCTGGGATCGCGCTACCCACGATCGTGTCCATCGCCGAAGACGCGTTGGACGCGGTGCCGAAGTCCTTCCGCGAAGGGGCGCTGGCTCTAGGGGCGACGCGCTGGCAGACCATGTGGGGGGTGACGCTGCCAGCGGCACGTTCGGGTGTACTCACGGCGGTAATGCTTGGGATCGGGCGTGCCATCGGCGAAACGATGGCGGTCATGATGGTCACCGGCAACGCCGCAGTGCTTGCCGTCCACCTGGCCTCGATCGTCGCGCCGGCCCGGACGATGACTGCCACGATCGCGGCTGAGATGGGCGAAGTGGCGACCGGAAGCATCCACTACCACGTGCTGTTCTTCATTGGCATGGTGCTGTTTCTGATCTCGTTTGCCGTGAATGTCACCGCTTCAGCGGTCGTCTTCCGCCAACGGTCGCGAGCGGAGAGGGTACTGTCGTGACGTCGACCGGCGAGCCGCGGCAATATCGGGCCAGCGCCGGCAGCCGATTGCTGGCACAGCGGTTTGGCTTCGCGGTGCTGGCACTCATGGCCCTGGCAACCGTCGTCCCGATCGTGTTAGTTGTGGCCCACATCGTGCTCCAGGGCGCGCCGGCCATCTCGTGGGAGTTCCTGAGCGGCGTCCCGCGGGAGGGGATGCGGCAGGGCGGCATTCTACCGGCCATCGTCGGCACGTTCTACTTGACGCTGGGCACGGCGGTGTTCTCGGTTCCGCTGGGAGTAGCCGCAGCGATCTATCTGGCCGAGTACGCCCGCGAAACCGCGTGGACGCGCCTGATCCGCGTGGCTATCATCAACCTGGCCGGTATCCCCTCGGTGGTCTACGGCCTGTTCGGGCTGGGGCTGTTCGTGCTTTTCCTGCGCTTCGGCACGAGCATCCTGGCCGCCTCGCTAACCCTCTCCATCATGACCCTGCCGGTGATCATCAGCGCTTCGGAGGAAGCGTTGCGGGCCGTGCCGCAGGCATTCCGGACGGTCAGCGTCTCGCTGGGAGGGACGCGTTGGCAGACGATCCGACGCATCGTCCTGCCGCAGGCAGTGCCGGGCATCCTGACCGGAGTGATCCTCGGCCTGGAGCGCGCCGCCGGCGAGACTGCCCCGATCCTTTTCACCGGGGCGGCCTTCTTCTTGCCGCGGTTGCCGAACTCGCCACTCGATGCGACCATGGCGCTGCCCTATCACTTGTTTGTCATCTCGACCCAAGTGCCGGAAATGCCACTGCGCATCCAGTACGGCACCGCGCTGGTCCTGATCGCGTTCGTCCTAGGCATGAACCTGATCGCCACCGTCATCCGCTCGCGGGCCCGCGCCCGCCGGCAGTGGTAGCCGGATGGACAAGATCGTCGTCGAGAACCTGACGCTGCAGTATGAGGACGGGACCGAGTCACTGCGCGGGGTGACGATGTCCATTCCTGCCAACGCGATCACTGTGCTGTTTGGCCCGGCAGGCGGCGGCAAGTCGTCCCTGCTGCGCTGCTTCAACCGCCTGAACGACCTGGCCGACGTGAAGGCCGTCTCGGGGCGCATCCTGCTCGACGGCGTGAACGTGCTCGACCCGGGCGTGGACGTGGTCGCCCTGCGGCGTAAGATCGGCATGGTCTTCTCCCGGCCGGTCGTTCTGCCCTTCAGCATCCGCGCCAATTTGACCTACGGTCTAGAGTTGATGGGTGAGCGAAACCCGCGACGCTTGGACGAAGCCGTCGAGCACAGCCTGCGCCTGGCGGCGCTATGGGACGAGGTCCACGACCGGCTTGACGACCCAGCCATTGCCTTGTCAGGAGGTCAGCAACAACGCCTTTGCCTGGCGCGCTCTCTGGCGCTGCAACCGGAGGTGGTGCTGCTCGACGAGCCGACCTCTGGGCTCGATCCAATCTCGACCGGGAAGGTTGAGGCGGCCCTGCAGCAGCTCAAGAAGGACTACACCATCGTCCTCGTCCCCCATTCGATCCAGCAGGCCGGACGGATGGCCGATTTCGCCGTGTTCTTCTTGCAGGGTGAGCTAGTCGAATCCGGGCTGGGCAAAGACCTGTTCACCCATCCTCGCGACAAGCGTACTGAAGACTACGTCACCGGTCGCTTCGGATAGCGTCTCCCATCCCCATTCGTTTCCCTGCCTGCCGCAAACCATTTCCTTCCGGGCCGGCGAGTCCCGCCTAGTCCGCCGACTGCAGATTCCGGGCAATGGCACGGTCCACCTTGCCCATTGGGAACTCCTCCAATTGCTCCGGCCTCACCCAGCGCACCGCGCTATGCACGCGTGCCACAGGCCGGCCGCGCCTCACGCTGCACTCGTACGCGTGTACGGTGACGCGGTAGTGTGTGTAGGCGTGCTCGAAGACCCCCAGTCTCGCTCCCACGCTGACCGTGATCCCCAACTCCTCTTTCAACTCGCGCCGCACACAGGCGGCGAGAGACTCGCCCCGCTCACGCTTCCCTCCTGGAAACTCCCACAGCCCGCCCAGCAGTCGTCCCTCCGGACGGCGCGCAATCAGCACCTTGCCCCTGCTCCTGAGGACTGCCGCGCCTACGATCCGATGGGGAATTGCCGCCTTTGGCTTGAGCACCGGACGCCGATCCTGTGTGCCCCGGGCAAATGACAAGCAGGCAGAGCGGATCGGGCAGAACCCGCACTTGGGACCTCGCGGCAGGCACACCATTGCCCCGAGGTCCATCAGGGCCTGATTGAACGCGGCCGCTTTCCCGCGCGGGAGCAGACTCTCTGCATGAGCGCGGATTCTTCGCTCCCCCGTCGGGGTGCGAGGATCCACTCGCAGATCGATCAACCGCGCCAGGACGCGCTGAAGGTTCCCATCAATGGCGATCTCATCCTGGCCGAAGGCCAGGGCGCTGATGGCAGCGGCCGTGTAGCACCCGATGCCGGGGAGTTGCTCCAGCTCGCGCGCGGTGCAGGGCAGGCTGTCTTTCCCTTGCGCCACAAGTCCCTTCGCGGCCCGCAGCAGATTCAACACACGCCGGTAGTAGCCGAGGCCCTCCCATGACTGCAGCACCTCATCCGTGGACGCGGCGGCCAGGTCCTTCATCCGCGGGAAACGCTTCATCCAGCGACGGTAGTACGGGATGACCGCCTCTACCCGGGTCTGCTGCAGCATGATCTCCGAGACCCAAACGGCGTAGGGATCTTTCCGGCCGCGCCATGGCAACCGGCGCGCGTTGCTCGCGTACCAGCGGAGGAGCGCGCGGGCGGTGGTCTGCGCTTGGTGGGACAACCTCGGATCGGGAGTCACGGACCGGCTACGGAGCTGTCGTTTCTGCAGATTCGGGGCCCAGCGCCTTGCGCACCGCACGGGCGAGCTTGGTCCTGCTGAGGGGCTTCTGCATCCATTGCACTTGACCTGATTCGAGGAGTTCGCGGGTGTTTCCCAGTGGGTAGCCGGTCATCAGCAGGAAGCGCTGCTCGGGCGCGGTGGCCTGAAGTGCCCGCACCAGATCGCTGCCGCCCATGACCGGCATCACCAGATCGCTCAGCACAAGGTCGATGCGTTCCGCGTCGCGCGCGTAGACCGCAAGTGCCTGTTGGCCATCGGAGGCTTCCAGGACCTGGTAGCCCAGTGCCTTGAGAATCTCACAAACGCTCGCCCGCGTCGCATCGTTGTCCTCCACAACCAGGACCGTCTCCCCGTTGCCTCGCACAACATCGGGCTCCTCAGCCGGCGTGGTCTCCACAACCGGGACGCTGTGCGCCGGGAAGTACACGTTGAACGTTGTCCCTCCATTGAGCGGGCTGGTGACGCCGATGTGCCCATGATGCTGCTGAACGATACCGTAGACCTGAGACAGGCCAAGCCCACTGGCGTGAGCCGGGGACTTGGTGGTAAAGAAGGGTTCGAAGATGTGAGGCATCACCTCGGGCTTGATCCCTGTGCCAGTGTCCGCCACCGACATACGGACCCACGCGCCCGGCCCCATGTCCGGCGTCGGCGGCGTATCACCTTCCTGCAGCATTAGGTCCGACAGCGTGAAGCGCAGATCGCCACCGTCCGGCATGGCTTCGCGCGCGTTCAATGCCAGGTTGATGCACACCTGCCGTATCCGCGCTGGGTCGCCGTTGAGCATGAGGCTTTCGTCCTCGGTCACCACGCGCACGCGGATGGTCTCGGGCAGCGTGCGCATCAACAGGCCCTCCATCTCTCGCATGAAGGGCACCAAGTCAAAGGGGTGCTGCTCCATCACCGTCTGCCGGCTGAAGTCCAGGATCTGCTGGATCAATTGGGCGGCTCGCTGCCCTTGCTGGGTGATCGTCCGCAGGCGTTCCACGTCCTGCGCGCTCCGGGTCGGCGACTGCAGGAGCAGTTCGGCGTACAGGAGGATGACCGAGATGATGTTGTTGAAGTCGTGGGCAAGGCCGGCGGCCAGTTGACCCACTGCGGCCAAGCGTTCCTGCGACCGCTGCTGCACCTGTGCCGAGCGTTCACTGGTGACATCGCGGACCTGGACGATCCATCCGGCTGTCTCATCGCCTTCGCCGAGCCGCAGGGCCGCCACCTCGAATACTTTGCGCAGTCCGGCCTCCAGCCGGACCTCGTGCCATCCGGGCTGGCTGGCGGTCACCAGCATCCGTTCCAGGGGGTGTCCGCCGATGTGCTGCAGCGTGGCCGTCGTGGGCCAGCGTCCCAGTTCCGGAAGGTAGTCCCGCGCCAGGGCATTCGCCAGGATCACGCGCTTGTCGCCGCCCAGCAAGGCCACGCCCTGAGGCAGATTCTCTACCAGCCTCCCCAGGCGTTGCTGTTCGGCCTCCAAGGCCCCGCGGAGCATGGCCTGGTGGAGTGCCACGGCCAGTTGATTGCCGACCTCGCGCACCAGCTGCTCGGTATCCATGTTGAAGGCCGATCGACGCTGAGAGGCGAGATTGACCTCGCCGATCAGCTCGCTATCTGCCACCAGCGGGACGGTGAGGAAACTCTTGATTCCCGCCTCCAGCACCTTCTGGCGCATGGGCGTCAGATTCGGCAGGGTGCTCAAGTCGTCAATCCGGCGGGCCTCGCCCGCCTGCAGATCGTCAATCGGCCCGTAGTCCTCGAGCGCGATCACGGCCCCCGCCTCGAATCCCAAGACGTGTGCACCTTCGGCCGTCAGGATCCGCCCCTCCCCGCGCCCGGGGTCAAACAGGATCAGGCTGGCCTGCTCGCACCCTACCAGGGCGCGCAAGCGCGAGAGGCCTGCATCGGCAATGTCCACCATCGAGCGTGCTGCCAGAATGGAACGGTCGATCTCCTGCAACGTCTCCAGCCGCTGATTGACCTCCACCAGCGCATGCGTGCGGTCGGCCACCTTGCGCTCCAGGTCCTCGTTCGCCTTCTGAAGCGCCTGCTCGGCCCGCCGTCGTTCCAGAAGTTCCTGCTGCGCCATCCCGTAGAGCCGGGCGTTCTCGATGGCGATCGCCACCTGATCCGCAAGCAGCAGAAGCAGCCGGGTATCCTCCGGCTCAAATGTGTGCGGCTCCTCATAGGCGGCGTTGAGCACACCTACCACGCGCAACCCAACCTTGAGCGGGACGCATGCCAGCGCGCCGGGCCAGCCTTTCGGGTCCCCGGGGTAATTCGGATCGCGGCGGACATCGGGCAGCAGGATCATCTCCCCTGTCCTCGCCACCTTGTAGGTCGAGCCATGACGGCGGGGCTCTGTCGCCGCTGCGGCGACCACGGGACGGCTCCGATGTGAGGCAGCCAGCGTGAGCTGATCATCGGCGTACAGGAAGATGTGCGCGTCCATGAGGCCCGGGAGCAGCTCGAATGCGGCGCTCATCACGGCATCCAGGACGCTCTCCACCTCAAGGCGCTTGGTCAGGCTCAAGCTCAGCTGATAGAGCGACTCTAGCTGGAGGGCGTGGCGCTCAATTGTGCTCCGCTGCTCCTGCAGGCGCGCGGCCATGGCATTCATCGATTCGGCCACCCGCCCAATGTCATCCCGGCGGTAGACCGGAATCTGGTGATCCAGCTCGCCGCGCCCAAGTGCCTCAGCTCCCCGCTGCAGTGTCTCCACGGGTTGGAAGATCAGCACCTTCAAGCGCCACCAGGTGAGTACCGCCGCGACCGCGCCAATCAGCAGGAGTGCGCCTCCTATGGCCGCCAGCGTCCCGACTGAAGCCCGGAAAGCATCGGCCTGCGGCATCGATGTCACGACCACCCACTCTGTGCCCGGGATGGGCGTCCCATTGCAGAGAGATGTCCTGTTGTGCAGATCCTGACACTCTGGGAGGAATGTCGCCTGTGCGACCTGCGACAGGGAAAGCGTAGCGGGATCGTCCCCTGCGCGGGCGTCGTTCGGTGACAGGCTCACATCCGGATGGGCAATGACACGGCCAGCGTTGTCCATCACGAAGGCTTCGCCAGCCATCAGCTCCACACGACTCACAATCCGCCACAGGGCACTGATCCGCACGCGCGCGGCAATCACACGGCCACCCTCCCCCGGTTCCGCCATCACGAGGTAGGGCTCTTGGGCAAGGGAGAGCTCCGGGTTACCAAGATAGGACGTGCCGTCGTGCGCCGTCGTGAACCACGGCGATGCCAGGAGGTCAGATTGGGCGGCAAGAATCGACTGATCGTGAAACGCCTCCGCAATCAACGCACCATCCGATTCGAGATAGACAACCTCCAGGAGGGCGTCATGCTGATCCAGCACTAGGCCCGCCAGCTCCGGGTCGGCCTTCAGCGCCGGTTCGCCCAGGGCATCCAGAGTCCTCAGATCCTCCTGCGTGTGCAGGATGAAGTCCGCCACTTCCTGCGCGATGCTCTGCCCAGTCTCCCCCAGCCGAGCCCGCCAGGAAGCCTCCTCATTCCGCATCAGCAGGTAAGATGCAAACCCGCCACCCACGACCAGCGCGATGAGCAGCGAGGTCCAGGAGACAAGCACAAGCCTTGAGCGCAAGCCCAGGCCGGCGCTTGATGACTTCCTTGGTTTGACGGGCGGAGATGAGCCCATCAGTCTCCCTCCCTGGTGGATTGTGGGCGGAATTGGCGGCAACGGCAAGGCCCCACCCGCGGGCCCTGGCAGTGTGCGAGTTGCACACTTCGGACCAGAGGCGGTCGCCAGCTGAGAGACGGGGGACCTGCTGAGAGTGGAATCGGCGGTAGCGGGTGTCCGGACAGCCGGCAGGGCCAATCCCCGGCCTATTCCTCAGCCACCTCGATCAACACGGCCTGGACAGCGATGCGGTGGAGATACTTTCCGGTGGCCTCGTCATAGGTGCGGCAGGTGATCAGTGTCAGCCAGGCCTGATCCTTATGCCCCAGCGACCGCAAGTCACCGCCGTTCACGCGGGCAATGGTGCGGACTTTGTAGACATAGCGAAGGCCATACGCGTGCACCACGACTCGATCGCCCCAGCGCAGATCTGCCAGCTCGGCAAATGGGCCGGGTCGTCCATTGGGCAGTGTGACGTGGGCCGTGAGCGCGGAATTGCCTCGGTGCGTCGGGTAGGCCGTGCCTTCCAGGTACCCTGCCTGGGCACCGAGCCAGGTCAGATCCCATCCGGCTTCCTCGGCAGGGATGCCCACGATCGGGATGCTGATTCCAAGCGCGGGGATCTCCAGCGTCAAGTCACCTACGTCCGCAAGGTGTGACTGGCCCTCCAACTGTGTGACGCGGCCGGGCGCAAAGCCAGTCTCCGGCAACCGGGGCACGCGCACCGTCACGTCTGCCGTCACGCCATACAGGTCGACGCCGGTGGCCGGATCGTAGCGCCGTTCGGCGGCCAGTGTGTTGTGGAGCGAGAGGTTCAACGAAGCGGGCGGATTGTCGGGAAGGCTGGTCCACTCCAGCCGGGCCATGTTGGTCACACCGTCTCCGGGCCCCAGGTTGCCCATCGTCGCCTGGAACTGTACGGTCGCCGTCTCTCCCAGGCCGAAATCATCCCAGGTGACGATCAGCGTCGGCGCTCCCGATTCATCTGAGACGGCGGTCGGGCCGCTGATCGCGGCCAGGCTTCCCGGGACGTAGGTCAGGCCCACCGGGACAACATCCACGAGACGCAGGTCGAACGCTGCACTGTCGCTGCTCGCATCCTGTTCGATGGTAAGAGTGAAGGTGATCGGCGCTCCAGGCGGAGCCGACATCGGTGCGGCGGTCTTGGACAGCGTTAGCGTCGGCTCGACCAGGGTGACTTCCTGCGCGTTCTCGACCAGCTGGCCGCCCACCCACGTCCAGGTGACTCCGTTGTTCAGATTGACGCCGCGCACGTTCCCGGCATTGTCAATCGCCACCGCGGAGTAGAGCAGCGTCAGCGTCGCATCACCAGGCCCGGCGTTGGTCATCGTTCCCAAGTTGAAGGTCACGCGCCGGCCCTGATCTTCCGCATTGCCACTTCCGGCGGGTTCCTCGGCCACGCCCGGCGAGGAGCATGCAGCGGCAAAGTCTCCTGTTGTCGTCAGCCCCGACGAGGACGTCAGCGACAGGCACTCCACGAACGCAAGTCCCCTGTCCAGGACGTCCGTCAGAACCGCCGAGGGCATCGTTCCCACCGGGATTGTCATGACCACCCGGTACGTCAAGATTTCTCCAATGGCCGCCTGCAGACCGGTGGTGTGCGTCTGACTGGTAGCAGACAGCTCCTTGGTGAGGTCGTAGTCGGGCAACGTCACCAGGTTGTCGGTGTCGGTGGCGGTGTTGTCCGCCGGATTCTGATCCGGGCCGTTGGCGCCGTTGTCGGCAATGGTGGAGGTGTTGACGACCGAGGATACGAGAGGCGGGTCGTTGACGACCACGACGAAGTTGACCGTTCCACCGACGCCGGCGGCCAGATCACCGATGGTGTAAGTACACGCGGTTCCGGCCGGCGATCCGGGTGCGCACGACCAACCCGTCGGCGAAACAAAGGTCGTTCCGGCCGGCACGGTCTCCGAGATGACTACGCCGCTGGCATCCTGATCACCGGCGTTGCTGTAGGTCAGAACGTAGGTCAGTGTCTCGCCCGGCGAAATGATGCTCAGCATGTCGGTCTTGGCAATCACCAAGTCGGGTGCGGCGTCGACGGTGTCCACGTCGGTGGCGGTGTTGTTGCCGGGCGTCGGATCGGGTCCGACGCTGCCGTCATCGTGCGCCTCAGCCGTGTTGGTCAGCGATTCGACGCCCGAGGGCAACGGATTGTTGACCCGCACGGTCACCGTGCGGAAGACGCTCGTCGCAGCAGCCAGGTTGAACGTCGGCCAGGTCACGACCCCGGGACTACTTTCGGAGCCACCGTTGCTTGCTGAAATGAACGCCGTGTTCGACGGCAGTGTGTCCGTCAGAAGGACATTGGGCGCCGTGGCGTTGCCGTCGTTGTAGACCGTGACTGTGTACGTGAGCGTGTTGCCGGGCGATGCGCTCAATCGCCCGTCGTCCTTCGACACCTGCAAGTCCGGGCCGGTCACGGTCACGGGCGCCGTGGTCGTCGTCCGGTAGTCGTCGACGCCTCCGGCGCCGGTGCGTTCGTCCCCACTCGAGCCGCTCAGGGAGGTCCAGCTAAGGTCGACGTCATTCGAAAGGATGTCGCCAATGTCTACGCTGCCCGGCCCCCCCACCGTCACCTGGTAGCTGATGACACTCGACTGGCCGAGGGCCAGCGTCGTCCATGAGGCCCTTAGCGTTGGGGCGCCGCTCGCATCCAAGACGGCCGGCACGCCGGATACGTTGGCCAGCGAACCGGCGACATACGTCAGGCCGGGTGGCATCACCGTATCCGACAGACTCAGGTCGAAGGCATCGGCTGTACTCCCGCCTGCATGGGAGACCGTGATCCGATAGGTGATCGGCTGCCCGAATCCAGGCGTCGGATCGTCCACCACCTTCGCCAGCTGCAATTCCGGTTCGGTGACCGTGAGGGTGCGCACTCCGCCGGCAACGATCGCGTCGCCGGTCTGAGGATTCACATAGACCAGGCTGGCCGCATTGGCCAGCAGTGTCCCGTTCTGGTTGCCAGCAACGTTGAGCACCCGGGCGCGCACGCGAACCACGAACTGGTTCCGCGCGCTGCCGTTGGCCGGACCCGAGCCGTTGGTTTGCACATCGCCAAACTGGAATTCGAGCGTCACGCCTGAGGCGCCCACCACACATGCCGGGCAGGTGGGCGTCGAGGTCAACGTCCCGTTGTAGTCAGCCGGCAGGGGCGCACCGGAGGTGATCACGCTGTGGCTGACATAGCCCAGTCCGGCCGGGAGTGCGTCGCGGACGCGCAGGTTGATCGTGGCACCCTCCGGCAGGGTCACCAGCAGATCGTAGTCGACTGTTCCACCGATAGTCTGCTGCGCCGGCACCGGAGCCTGCTTGCTGATCGACGGCGCCGTCAGCGTCGTGCTGGCCGGCGCGCTAGCGGCGTAGTCGTTCGGGTCGCCGGGGATCAGGTGGACGCCGTCCCGTTCGCCGGCCGCGGTGCCGGTCCCTCCAGGGGTGGTGGACTCGGTCGTGTTGGGCGTCGTTCCGTTCGGGCTGACAGTAATCGTCATCACCCCGCCTGGATTGAGGCAGGTCGCCGCGGCCGTGATCGTTTGTCCCGAGAAGGAACTGCTGAAGGTGGAGGGTGTTACGCCGCACGCGCCGCCCGTCGTTGAACCGCCGAGGCTTTGGATCTCCAGGTTGGTGTCAAGCGTGTCGGCGATGGCAAGATCGAATGCCGCCGCGGCATTGTCTCCGGAGGCGGTGTTGGTGGCGGTCAGGGTGTAGGCGACGACATCGCCGGCATCAAGCGGCGGGGCGGCCGGGACGACAGCCTTGCTAAGCGTCAGCACCGGCTCGGCAATGTTGACAGTGGCGGCGGAACCGGACAGGGTGGAGCTGCCGACCAGAATCTGGTAACTATTGACCAATCCGGGGCTGGTGGACTGATTGCCAATCTCATTCAGCACCAGGGCGTTGAGTTCGAGGACGACGAATTCCTGATCGATGTCCCGGTCGTCGTTGGTGACGTTCCCTAGGCTGAAGGTTGGATCGGTGCCGCTGCCGAACGGTCCCCCGCTAATGGCACCTGGCGGCAGGACGAAGGTTGGCCGGATGCTGCCGACGGTGGCCTCATTGCCACTGACCTGCAACCCAGCGCCCGACAACGTGCTCGATGTGATCCCGGCACCGTTAGAGACGAAGGCCACCTTGGTCGTGCCGTCGTTCAAGAACTGCAGCCCAACGGGCAGGTTGTCGACGAAGCGCAGGTTCGGCGCCATGCCTTCTGCCAGCTGGTACGTCATTCGGTAGCGGACGATCTCGCCGATCGCCACGCGTTGGATTCCGCCGACCAGCCCGGTGCTCGACTCTGATGTGTCGATGATCGTCTTCTCGGGCGTCGAGAAGACGTTAACCGATGCGGTGTCGCTCCCGAAGTAGGTATTGATGGCCCCGCCGCTGCCGTCGCGCTCGCCGTTCAGCCCGCCGGAATTGCCGCGGGGGGCGCCGAAGGCAAGCGTGCTCGATCCGGTCGGATTGATCGTTGTGCCATTCGGGCCGGGCAAGCTGGTGTAAGTCAAATTGGCCGAGTTGGTGATCACCTGGCCGGGCGTGACGCTTCCGGCCAACTGGGCCGTGTAGGTCAGCGTCACAGTGCAGCCCGTCCGGATGCGATCGAAGATCAGGTCGACGGTCGTCAGGGTGGAGTTGTTCGTCACCGTCGGCGCCAGGCAGGCGGCACTGAAGCTCGGCGGCAGGCTGATGGCCAGGTTGGTGAGCGGCGTCCCGGGCAACGTCCCCAGGCTGTCCACCAGACGCATATCGAAGGCATCCACGGCATTGGCGTTCGCCGGCGGCGAGTCGGCCGTAAAGGTGACGCTGTAGGTTACCAGATCACCGGCATCACCGCTGATGGGGATGACTGTCTTGTTGTTCGCCGTGGCATTGTTCGCATAAAGCATATACTGCGGGTAATCGTCGCCCTTCAAAACAATTGTCTTAGTTCCGATGCCCATATCGACGGGATCAGGAAC
>JAPLGR010000219.1 GCA_026390045.1 Chloroflexota bacterium
ACGGGCACCAGCCCGTGGCATATGGCCGCAAGTCCTGTGGTCCACACCGCCTTGAGCAACAGTTTCTGGTTGGCTCAGGGACTGTGCACCCTCACCGAGTACTACCACCACCTAATGCACATTCCTCGACGAACCGCCGGATGCGGACCCGCATGTCCGGTGGTGTGAGAGGGAGGATGGGCAACCCATCCTCCCTACTCGATTCAGGAGGACGTGACCTGACCGGCAGGCCCTAGATCACGCCGAGCTGCTTGCCGACCTTCTCGAACGCGCTCAAGCCGCGATCCAGATCCTCGGAGGTGTGCGCGGCGGAGATCATCACCCGAATGCGCGCCTTACCGCGCGGCACGGTCGGGAAGCCGATGGCCATGGCGAAGACGCCCGCCTCAAACAGCTTGCGCGAGAAGTCCTGCGCCAGCGGGGCTTCCCCAAGCATGATCGGCGTGATCGGCGTGGTGCTGGCGCCGGTGTCGAAGCCCAGCCCCTGCATCTCGCGCTTGAAGTACTCCGTGTTGGCCCACAACCGGTCGACGAGTTCAGTGGAGCCCTCCAGCAGATCGAGCCCGGCCAGGCAGGCGGCGACATCGGGGACGGTCATGGCGGACGAGAACAGGAACGGCCGGCCGCGCTGGCGCAGCCAGTCGATGATGCGCTGCGGACCGGCCACCACGCCGCCAACCACGCCGAACGCCTTGGACAGCGTGCCGACCTCGACATCGACCTGTCCGTGCAGCCCGAAGTGATCGACGATGCCGCGTCCACCGCGGCCAAGCACGCCCTCGCCATGCGCGTCATCGACCATCAGCAGGCAGTCGTGCTCACGCGCCACCGCCAGAATGGCGTCGAGTGGTGCGACATCGCCGTCCATGCTGAACACACCGTCGGTAACGACCAGGCCCCGGCGGTATCCGCTAGCCTTGCTGGTGGTGATCTGCTTCTTTAGATCTGCCGGATCGCGGTGCGCGTAGCGGACGATGGTCGCGCCGGACAGGCGGGCGCCGTCGATGATGCTGGCATGGTTCAGCTCATCGGAGAAGATCACGTCTTCCTTGCCGACCAGGGCGGGGAGGGTGCCGACGTTGGCAGTGTAGCCGGACTGGAAGGTGATGGCGGCCTCGACGCCCTTGAAAGCTGCCAGGCGGCGCTCAAGCTCCAGGTGCAGGCCCATTGTGCCGGCAATCGTGCGGACCGCCGCGGGGCCGACCCCGTAGCGGTCGATCGCCTGCTTGGCGGCTTCGGTCAGGTGGGGGTGATTGGCGAGGCCGAGGTAGTTGTTCGAGCAGAAATTCAGCACCTGCTTCCCGTCGACGACCAGCCACGCGCCCTGCGGCGATGTGAGCGTGCGGATGTGGGTGAACAGCCCCGACTGCCGCAGCGCGTCGAGCTCGTCGGCGATCCACTGGGTTCTGGCAGGTTCAGTCATGGGCGACCTCATCGTGTTCTGGCTCGGCACCGGCGACCTGGCGGCGCAGGAGGGCAAGCTTGCGTTCGCGCGGTAGAGCCTTAAGGGCACGCTCGCGCCGCATGGCGGTGCGTAGATCGGGGTGGTCTTCGACGACCGCGAGGCTGACGGGCGGATGGGCGCGCGTGTAGCGCGCCCCGCGCCCTGATGTGTGCTGATGCAGGCGACGTTCGGGGTCGGTCGTGAGCCCGGTGTACAGACTGCCGTCCGCGCATTCGAGAATGTAGCAGTAGTAGCGCCGCATCGGCGGGATTATACGCCCCGGCCGAGGACCGACCAAGCATCGGGGGCGGTGGGGACGTCCGGCCCTGGCGGAGTTACTTCTTGCCGCGTCGCGTGCCCAGGCCGAACATGCGCTCGAGAACCCCCGGGCCCTGGACGGGTGGGGCGACGCGCGTTTCCTCTGCTTCCCAGTCCCCCTTACGCCGGGCGCTGAGCCACGTGGTGTGTGCATCGGAGGCATCGGACATTCGGCGAACGATGGCTTCTTCGTCGCCGGAAGCAAGCGAGGTTCGCCACTCGTTCAACTCCGCGATCAACGCATCGAGCTTCGCAGCGAGGCTCGTACCGCTCATGGCCAGCGATTGGGCGGCCGGCTTTGCGTTGAGGTCGGCGAGGAGGTCCGTCGCCCGCGCGAAGGTCTGGCCGGACAATCGACGCGCGTCCCTCCAACCCGGCTGGCTTGAGGACATGTTCATCAGGGCGGCGGAGAGAAGGAAAGGCAGACCCTCCGTTGCGGCGCAGGCGGAGTCCAGTTCCGCGGGATCAAGGAAGAACGCGTGAGCGCCGAGGATGTGGGAAAGGCTGACCGCCACATCGATTCCTGACTGCGGTGTCCCGCCTGGGAGGACAAGGCCCATCACGCCTCCCGAGAACCGGCCGTGCTGTGGATCAGGCTCGGACTCCGCGTCGACGGCCGAGGCCCCTTCGACCAGGACGGCCCCGACGTAGGCGCGGCCTGCCGGCAGATGCTCCGCGCACCACGCCACGATCGGTGATTGCACCGGGCCGATGCCGAGGACGAGCGCGCCACCCCCCAGCTTCGGAGCCAGTTGCTCCAGGGCGGGGATCATCTCGGCCGGCCGGAGGGACAGGATGCACAGATCGCTCTCCGACGGGAAGTCGCGCAGATCGCCAATGACCCGGTCGATCACCTGCGCCTTGAGCGAAGCACGGCTGACCTTGGGGTCCGGGTCATAGCCCACCAAGCCGACCGCGAGCTTCGTGTGCCTAAGGGCTAGTGCGATGGATGTGCCGACGGTGCCCAGGCCGGCCATCAGGATTTCATCTGACATACGAACCTCCTAGTGACTCCCATCCGCAGTCTGGAGCGCAACCAGCATCCGGTCGACTTCGGCGCCGCAAGGTGGAAACGACGCGTGGTGCTGGCGGACCAAGCCCACCAGGCGAGGCGAGGCGCCTGCCTGCTCAAGGATTTCGGCTCCCCATTCCGTGTGCCGGGCAGCGACGACGAACGGCCGCTTCCAGCCACGCGGTGCGCCGTTGCTCCAGGCCTGAGCAGCCCCCGGAGCCACGCGCTGCGCGAGGACAACCAGGACGCGATCCAACAGCCGCAGCGGAGCGCGCGTCTTGCCCACGTCGTGCAACAGAGCTGCGGCCAGTAGATCCGGGTCGGTCTGACCCTGCCGCAGCAGCGTGCGCAGCACGGACAGGGAGTGCGACTGCTCCGCGCGGCTCATCCCATCGAAGCGTGGCCGAAGGGCAGGCGGAAGATAGTCCGCGACCAATCGGGCATCCTCTGCTGCGGGTTGGGCGAGCAGGGCCTGGACGAACTGCGTTGCCCGATAGCCGGTGCGCGTCATGAGATCAGCAGGCTGAGGACGCGCAGGGCCGGCCCGCTCACCAACTTCCCGAGCACATCGAACGAAAGGAAGCTTCCCAGGAAGAACAGGCCGAAGAGGATCATGGGCCCGTATGGCCGCAGACGTTCAAAACCTGCCTGGAGATTGGGGGGCAGGAGGTACGAGACCACCTTCTCGCCGTCTAGCGGGGAGAGGGGGATCATGTTGAAGAAGAGCAGGATCAGGTTGATGTAGATGAACTCAAGCAGGAAGCCGCCCAACGACGGAATCAGCGCTGATGAAGTGCCGAAGCCGGTGACCAGGCCGGCGCGCAAGGGCAGGGCGGCGAGGATGGCGAGCAGCAGGTTCGAGAATGGGCCGGCGGCGGATACCAGCATCATCCCGGCCGGCGTGCGTGAGCGCACGGCATAAGGATTGACGGGGACCGGCTTGGCCCAGCCGAATCCGGCGACGACCAGAAGCAGTGAGCCGAGGGGATCGAGGTGGGCTAGGGGATTGAGGGTCAGCCGACCGCTCAGCCTCGGCGTTTCATCACCCAGCCGGGTGGCCACCCATGCATGGGAGAACTCATGCACGGTGAAGGCGATGACCAGCGTGATCAGCCGCGTAAGGATCTGAGATGCAGTCAGGCCCAGCATGGAGATGAGGATTCTACCATGCGGCCGGATGCTATAATGCCGCGAGCTGGAGTGGCGTATGCTCCCCGATCTTCGCATGGCCGATGTCCTTCGCCTGCGCAAGGCCCATCCCTGCGGAAGCACTGACTGGGTGGTGGTGCGGCTTGGTGCGGACATCGGACTGAAGTGCACCGGTTGTGGCCGACGTATCCTGCTCTCACGGCGCGAGGTCGTTCGTCGACTGAAGACCACGGTGCGGCGGGGCGGAGAGCCGGACGAGAATGTCTGATCGACCGCGGGTGCTGTTCCTGTTCTCGGACACCGGCGGCGGCCACCGCAGCGCGGCTGAGGCAATCATCGAGGCTCTGGAACTCGAATTCCCCGGCTGCTTTGACATCCAATTGATCGACGTGTTCAAGCAGTACGCCCCTCCGCCGCTCAATCTCGCGCCGGCGGCGTATCCCGGCATGGTGCGCGTGCCGCAGATGTGGGGATTCGGCTACCGTGTGACGGACAGCCATCGCCGGGCGCGCGCCCTGACAGGCGCCGCGTGGCCGTATGTGCGGCGTGCAGCGCGGCGGTTCGCCCGCGAACAACATCCGGATCTCCTGGTCTCCGTGCATCCGGTGATGGTCACCCCGATCCTCAAGGGCTATGGCTTGGAGCGCCCGCCGTTCTTCACCGTTGTGACCGACCTCGTGACTACCCACGCGCTGTGGTACGACCGCCGGGTTGATCAGTATGTGGTCCCGACGGAAGAGGCGCGGCAGAGGGCGCTGGCGTGCGGGGTGGCTGAGGCACGCGTGCGTGTGGTGGGACTCCCGGTTGCGCAGCGGTTCTGCCAGCCGGCCCGGGATCGGGTCGCGTTGCGCGCCGAGCTCGATTGGCCGAGGGATGGACCGGTGGTGCTGCTGATGGGCGGCGGCGAGGGGATGGGGCCACTGTTCGACGTGGCGACGTCCATCGCCAGGCCTGGTGGCGCGTTCGCTCTGGCCATCGTCTGCGGGCGCAATCGACGCCTGAAGGAGCAGCTTGAGGCGCTGGACTGGCCGATCCCGGTACGGCTCTACGGGTTTGAGCGCCGCATCCCACAGATGATGCAGGCGGCTGACCTGCTGGTCACCAAGGCAGGCCCGGGCACGATCACCGAGGCGATCAACGCCGGACTTCCGATGGTGCTGTACAGCCGACTGCCCGGTCAGGAAGACGGCAACGTCTCCTATGTGGTGAGCCAGGGTGTGGGGACGTGGGCGCCTGGGCACGAACGGGCAGCTGCCTCAGTTCACCAATGGCTGGAGGACCCACGCGGCATGCAACAAGCCGCCGCGGCATGCCGTCGCATCGCGAGGCCATCCGCGGCGATGGAGATCGCCCGCATGATCGCAGCCCGGCTTCGGGTGGGACAGGCGATAACGCCGCTCGAAGCCGAGTCCGCCTAGAAGTTGTTGAGCACCGTGCTGAACATGTTGCCCACGGCGGTGCCGAAGAGCGCCACAAGCACGATGACCACGACCCCCACGAGCAGGATGATCAAAGCATATTCGACCAGACCCTGCCCACGGGGCGCCCAATGATACATAAATGCCCCCCGAAGGGATGGATAGAAGTCTCAAAGACGGCCTAAGGGTATGGGACCTTCTTCCTACGTGCAATAGCCCTTTGGAGCCACGGGAACCGCCCGCACCCGCCACGGGTAAGGGTCGCCCTGCGCTCGAGCGCCAGAGTAACGGGAATCGGGCGGATCGGCGACCTTACAATCAACTAACGAGAAGGGTGGCTTCCGCTTGCACAAGCTGATTCTGGTCTTCAGACCGCCAGCCGATCCGACGACCTTCGAGCGCCGATGGAGTGAGGAATTCGTGCCTGTGGCGGAGCGCATGCCTGGGCTGCGGCGTGTCTCGGTGGCGCGTGCCTACGGAGGGCCGTCAGGGCCATCGGAGGTCTACCGGGTGCATGAGTTCTTCTTCGATGACGAACAGGCGCTCCGGCGGGCCATGACCTCACCCGAAGGCCAGCAGGCGGGCCGGGCGCTGATGGGATTCGCTGCCAGCCAGGTAAGCCTGACCTTCGCCGAGCACCTCGAGGAGGAGCGGCCTCTCCCCGGCCGAGCCGGGTGACCTGTGGCTCCCACTCGTCCTCGCACTTCCCCGCCGCGCCGATGACCGTCCGCTTGCGACCCTCCCGCCCCCGGCGGCTCTCGGTCAGCACGCTGGTGACCCTGGGGATCATCGTTGCGGTGGCCGCCGTCGCGGCGTTCATCGCCTATCGAACCATGCGGCCCTCCGCGGATCGGCTGGTAAGGCTGCGCCAGTACTGGGCGGATCCGGCGAGTCACGTAGCATGGACCATCCATGCAGGATCCACATGCGGGCATGCGCCGTTCGTGATGCCAACCGATGGGCTGATCGGGTTCCTGTGGGATGACTCGTTCTACCCGGGCCATCGCCACCAGGGGCTGGACATCTTCGGCCCGACCGGCCCCGACGGGCTCGACCAGACTCCGGTGGTGGCCGCCTACGACGGATACCTG
>JAPLGR010000178.1 GCA_026390045.1 Chloroflexota bacterium
CGGATTCCGAGACTGCCGCGCGCAGTCCACAACGCCAGCAGCCACACAACGGCCGTCCCGATGCCGAAGCGAATCGCCAGCAGGGAGACCGGGGCGAACTCACGCAAGCCGACTTTGACCCACGCAAAGGACGCGCCCCAGAACAGGACGGCCAGCGCGCCCGCAGCGCGGGCTTTCCAGCGCGGCGTCCACAAACCAGACATGGGCGTCAGCGCGTGAGCGTCAGGCGGTAGATCGACCGCTCGACGCCGCCGAGGCGGAACTTATAGGATTCGTCGCCGCGTAGGAAGTCGATCTCGCGCCGGCCATGCTCAATCGCCCACTGGATCAGCTGCCCCAGCAGCACCCAGCCCGGCGAGAGCGACGCGTACGCCGGGTTCAGCCCGGAGTTGTAAACCCACAGACGATCGCGGTAGTCGAAGCTCCAGTAGGCCGCCGCCGGCACGCCGCCGACATCGAGGAAGGCTAGGTGCAGGCAACCGCACCTGAACACCTCGCGGGTCAGCGCGAGGAATTGCCGTCGCATGGCGGGCCGAAGGAAGCGAGCCTTGTCCGCGCCGTAGGCCATCAACGCCAGGAACGACTCCATCTGAGCCTGGATATCGTCCGCCGGCGAGACAATGCGCAGCTCAACCTTCTCTGGAAACTGGTCCGCGCGGCGCAGCTTGCGGCGCAGTTCGTGGCGCTGCTTCGGGTCCAGTCGGGTGAGGTAGGCCTCCCAGCCGCCGTCGAGTGACACGACGGGGCACGGCGAGAGCCTCTCGCGGCTCACCCTCCAGCCGCGTGCGGGGGCGACGGCCTCCATCAACGCAAGCGTCGGGGAGGCTTCAGGCAGATTGTACAGTTCGACCCCGTGCACCTCGGCCTGCGGCTCGATCGCCTGCAGCAGTGCCTCACAGGCCTCAGCGCTGCGCTCTGCTGGGGCGATCAGGTCGAGGTAGTCCGAGATCTCGAAGGATCCAATCAGGTGCAGCCGGTCGCCGGCGGTCGGGCCTTCGGGCAGGAAGAGCGGCCAGATGGCGGCCAGGGCGCCGTCGGCGTCGCGCGCCGTGCCCAGCCACAGTCTGCCGTCGGGCCATTCGCCGCCGCCCAGCGTCGACCACCAGACCGAGATCGCCTCGTGCCGCAGGAAGGGCACCGGCGTCGCTGATCGGTCGAGCAGCGCGTTCCACTCGCCAGAGAGCGCCTCGAGGGCCGAAGGGTCGTGATCGAAGGACAGCTCCACGTTGGTCTCAGCGCAGGATGGCTCATTCTACCAGCGGCGGCCCGCGTCTTGCACCGCGCGTTGCCACCGCGCGAGGAATCGGTATACTAACGCCATGCCCGACTCACTGGAAGCAGACGTCGCCTTTGTTCACATCGCAGCCGGAGCGGCGCGCGTGACCCCGCCGCCCGGCACGCTTGCCCAGACTGCACCACGCCGCGCGGCACGCTGCCGGGCCGATGACATATTGCTCCTTAGTCTGGGCATCTCGTCCAGCCAGACGCTGACGCCAGGGCTAGTGGATCATCTGGCCCATCAGGCGGCGGACTCGTACTACGCCACCAACGGTTCCGTGACCGCCGCGCTGCGCGCCGCCGCTTCGGTCGTCAACGATCACCTTCACGACTTGAATCAGACTCAGGCGGGCAGCGTGCGCGTCGCCGGACGATTGATGATGGGGGTGCTGCGCGGCGGCAATTTGTACCTGGCGCAGACCGGCGCGGGACAGGCGATCATCATCCGTCCCGGCCAGGTCAGCCGACTGGGATCCGAGGAGGCCGCCGACCGGCCCCTGGGACAGTCGGTGAGTCCATTCCTGCGCTACAACCACCTCGAGGCCAAGAGCGGGGATGTGGTCCTGCTCACGTCGAATGCCGGGCCGCAGTGGGCTGATCCCACGCTGGCCGGTGTCCTGACGCTGGATCTCACGCAGGCCGTGGAGCGGCTGGGCGCTGCCAGCTCGAGTGATCTGACCGGGCTACTCTTCCGCATCACGCAACCGGGCATGGGCGCGACGGTGCCGCGCGCCAGCCAGGCGCCAACATCCCCGCCGGCACGCAGCCGGACCGCCAAGCAACAGCCGGGCCGTTCGTTCGCCAGTATGGCAGCCATCGGCCGGGCCTTCGGGCCCGCAGGTCAGGCCGTGCAATGGGCCTACCACTCGCTGGGCCAGCGTATGGTGTCGCTACTGGCACGGATGGCGCCGGGCATAGTGGAGCCGGGCCAGCCCGGGAGTCTTTCGCCGTCAGTCCTGGCAGCCACAGCCATCGCCGTACCCGTCGTGATCGTGATCGTAGCTAGCCTGATCTATTTCCAGCGCGGCCGCGGCGAGCAGTTCCAGGAGTACCTCGGCCAGGCACAGGCAGCGGTGGTGGCGGCGCAGCTGCAGGCGGACCCGATGCAAGCGCGCTTCTACTGGGATCAGGCGCGCCAGTACCTCGATCAAGCGGAACGGTACGGCGAGGGCGCTGACTACAGCATGCTGCGCACGTTGGTAGACCAGTCCCTGGACACCATCGACAACATCGCGCACGTGGAATACAAGGCACTGTTCAGCGGCGGATTCGGACGCGGGGCACAGCTGACGTCGATGGCCGCCACGTCCAGCGATCTGTACATTCTCGATGCGGCCGGCCCGACCATCTATCATGCCTGGAACACCGGCCGCGGCTATGAGATCGACAAGGACTTCCGCTGCCTTAGGACCAGCGAGGGCGCAGCCGAGATGGGCACCCCGGTCGCCATCGCCACGCAGCCCGAACCGGGTGCGCTGGGTGTTGATGGCGTCGTGGCGCTCGACTCGGATGGGACTCTCCTGTACTGCGCACCCGGACAGACCCCCGCCAGCAGTCAGCTGACGGCGCCGGACACCGGCTTCGGCCGCATCGAGGCCATTGCCGTCTCAAACGATGTGCTCTACGTGCTCGATGCCAAAGCCAACGCTGTGTGGCTGTACGACGCCTCCGGCGGATTGTTCAGCGGCGCCCCGGGCATGTACTTCGCCGAGTCGGTCCCCGACCTGAAGGGCTCCATCGATCTGGCCATGACGCAGGATGAGCTGTTCCTTCTCTACCAGGATGGCAAGCTCGACCGCTGCCAGAGGGAACGCGAGGTGGCGGGCGACGTGCTGCAGTCGATCCGAGTCGATTGTGAGAAGGGGCTGACGTTCCAGGATGAGCGCCCCGGCGGGTCGGCTTCGGATCACATCCCCGGCGCGGCGCCGATCAAGATTGTGTACAGTGCGCCGCCCGAGCCGTCGCTCTACTTCCTCGACCTGCTCACAGGCGGGGTGTATCACTACAGTATGCGGCTGGCCTACCAGGGCCTGTACCTGCCCAGCAACGACCTCGAGGGTGAGGTGACCGCCCTGGCACTTGGGCCACCCAACGACCTGTTCGTGGCCGCCGGATCACAGGTCTACTACGTCGAACGATTGCAGTAACGAGGCTCGTCACCAGCCCGGGCCGAGCGAGATGACAACCCGCTCGGCCTTTCGCGTGCCGCCCCTGGCACTGCTCGAGGCTTCGCTGACCATGGCGATCTGGGGATCGTCCTTCGTCGTGGCGAAGGTCGGGCTGCGCGAGATCGGTCCGCTCACACTGGCCGGCCTGCGCTACTTCGTGGCCTTCCTGATGCTCCTGCCGTTTCTCCCCCGCCGACTCGCCGCGCATGGCCGACCATCCCCGGGCCTGATGCGCCGACTCGCACTCCTGGGCATCTCCGCCTACCTGGTCGGCAACGGTTGCTTCTTCCTCGCGCTGCAGGTCGTCCCGTCAACCACGGTGTCGTTCCTGATGGGATTGATCCCTCTCCTCGTACTGGCGGGCAGCCTGTTCTGGCTCAAAGAGAACCCGACCTGGTGGCAGGCGATCGGCATGGTCATCTGCCTAGTGGGCACGGGCCTGTTCTTCACGCCGGGGATTCAGGCGCAGAGCTGGCGCGGGATCCCGATCCTCGGGGTCGGGATCCTTGGGTTCGGCTTCTTCGGCCTGCTCAGCAGGTCCATCGCCCGAGAGCGCAAGATTGACTCACTGACACTCACGGCCATCCCGCTGGCCATCGGGGGCGGCGCACTGCTGGTGGTCGCCATTCCCATGGAGGGCCTCCCGCACCTGACCGTCTCCGGCGTTGGGATTGTCCTGCTGCTGGCGCTCGTCAACACCGCCTTCGCCTACCTGCTCTACAACCACGCGCTGCAGAGCCTGACGGCGCTGCAGATGAATCTGGTGCTCAATCTCTCACCCTTCGTCACCGCCCTGCTCGCGGCGGGCATCCTGGGGGAGAAACTCACCCCGGTGCAGTGGGCGGCGATGGTCGTTGCCACGGTCGGCGTGGCGCTGGCGCAGCGCGGGCAGGCCGCAGAGTCACCCCCGGCCTCTTCTGTACCGGTCGCAGGACGTTAGCCCCCACCCCACCGCTCCCCCTGAAAGAGGGAGGACACGAGTGGGGGTCTCTGCGGCGTAGTCCTTCGGGTTCTTTGACATCCACCTGCGGCGCGGCTAGAATTCGGTCCCAAGCAAGAGCACGGAGGCGATACTTTGAGTCGCTGGGCGGGTAAGTACGTCATCGGAGTCACAGGCAACATCGCCACGGGCAAGAGCGTGGTTCGCAAGATGCTGGAGCACCTGGGTGCCTACGGCATTGACGCAGACGCGCTGGCGCATCGCGCCTATGCCAAGGGTGCACCAGGCTTCCCGCTGGTGCTCAAAGCGTTCGGCGAGTGGATCCTGGATGAGGAAGGCCAGATCGACCGCAGCCGCATGGCCAGGCTCGCCTTCTCCGATCCAGGGGCGCTTGAACGTCTCGAGGCCATCGTTCAACCCCTGGTGGTCCAAGCCGTCGACTTGCTCATCCGCCGCGCCAAGCAGTCCGTCGTTGTGATCGAGGCCATCAAGCTGCTGGAGACCGACCTGGCCGCCGGCTGCGACACGATCTGGGTGGTCGACGCACCGGAAGAGATGCAGGTGGCGCGGCTGATGCACAAGCGCAACATGTCGGAGGCCGCCGCGCGGCAGCGCATGGCCGCCCAGCCTCCGCAGAGTCTCAAGCTGCGCGCCGCCAAAGTCATCATCCACAACGACGGCAACTTCGAGAGTGCCTGGGACCAGGTGCAGCTGGCCTGGACCAAGCTGCCCAAGCCGGAAGAACCGCTGCTGCCCACGCCGCCGCCGGTCCGTCCGGGGCAGATCGCTATCCGCCACGGCCGCCCGCAGGACGCCGATGAGATCGCTCGCTTCATAACCCGCGTGACGCACGGCAAGCGCCACATGACGCGCGGCGACGTGATGGCGTCCTTCGGCGAGAAGGCCTTCCTGATGATCGAGCGCGACGGAAAGCTGGCCGGCGTGGCCGGCTGGCAGGTTGAGAACCTGGTGACACGCATCGACGAGCTGTACTTTGAGTCGGGTGTGCCGCTCGATCAGGCCATCCCGGCGCTGATGGAAGCGGTGGAGACCGCCTCGGCTGAGCTGCAGAGTGAGGCCGCACTGCTGTTCCTGCCGCCGTACCTAGCGCAGCACGTTGGCTCATGGCGCGCCGTCGGTTACCGCCCGCAGACCATCCAGGGGCTGGGTGTGCGGGCCTGGCAGGAGGCCGCCGTTGAGTCAATGCCGCGCGGCTCCTCACTGTGGTTCAAGCGACTGCGTGACGACCGCGTCATGCGCCCGGTGTAGGCGGAAGCCGCGGTCGCCTTCAGCTCCTTCGAACCTCACCCATCATCTTGAATCACATCCGCCGGCGCTGAGCCGGCGGATGGATTCTCGAAGCTCACGTGCCGCTGTGTTCAATCAGGGGTGTCAAGGCGGATGTGGCAGTAAGAATCGTAGCGTTCAGGGCTCACCAGGCCGCGCTCGACGGCGGCCATCACGGCGCAGCCCGGCTCGTGCAGGTGTGTGCAGTCGTTGAAGGCGCAGTCTGCCACCAGTTCCCGCAGCTCAGGGAAGTACCCATCGAGCTCTTCCGGCTCGATGTCCCATAGCGCGAAGGCGCGCAAGCCGGGCGTATCGGCCACATATCCACCGATGTCCAGCGCCAGCAGCTCGGGCACGACCGTCGTGTGCGTCCCCTTGCCCGTCACCTGACTGACCTCGGCCGTGTGCAGCCCAAGCCCCGGCTGGATCGCGTTCAGCAGGCTGGACTTGCCCACGCCGGATGGCCCAGCAAAGACCGAAATCTTGCCTGCCAGCGCCTTGCGCAGGCTCTTGACCCCCTTGCCAGTGACCGCTGAAGTGTAGTGAACCGGATAGCCCAACCGAGCGTACTCGTCGAACTCGGCCCGCGCCGCGCGCTCCACAACCAGATCGATCTTGTTGGCGCAGATGCGCGCGGGGATCTGTTCGCGTTCGGCCGTCACCAGCAGCCGGTCCAGCATGCGAAAGTTCGGGTCGGGATCGGCGCAGGCCACGATGAAGACGACCTGGTCGGGGTTGGCGACGATGACCTGCTCCGCCTTGCGGCCCGGCGCCTGCCGCGAGAGGACCCGCTCGCGAGGCAATACCTCTTCAATAATCCCCGTGCCGTCGTTGAGCAGCGACACGCGCACGCGGTCGCCAACCGCTGCGGCGTCGCCCGTGCGCGGCCCGCGCTTGAGCTTGCCGCGCAGCTGGGTCACGACGCGGCGTTCGTCGATCGCCACCTCGAAGAACCCCGACTGGGCGCGCACGATCAGGCCGGGGAGGGCGGGTGACTCGGACATGCTGCTACGGGGTTGGGGTTTCGGTGGGCTCGCCACCCTCGGGCGTCGGCGTGCGTACCACGCCGATCTGCGACTCCCACGGGTACAGCGTGAACGGCCGCCCGAAGAAGTACGACTCGATCACGCGGCGGAAGATCGGCGCCGCCCATTCCGACCCTTCGCCCTGATACTCCACCAGCACCGCCACGGCGATGTCCGGCATGTCGGGGTCGTTGCGGAACGTGTACCCAGCGAACCAGGCATGCGACTCGGTCCCCTCACCGCTGGTCGCGGTGCCAGTCTTGCCCGCCATGTCAATGTTGAGCCCGAGGAAACGCCGGTAGGCCGTTCCCTTCGGCTCGCGGATCACCAGCGTCATCGCCTGCTGGACGAACGCAAGGTTCTCAGCTGAAACCGGCAGCGTGCTCTGCGCCACCGGCTGGAACTGGCGGCTGACCGCGCCCTCCGCGGTCTGGATTGTCTCGACCATCTGCGGTTGGTAGAGCGTACCACCGTTGCCGACGGCAGCGACGAAACGCGCCACCTGAAGGGGTGTGACGCCCATCGATGCCTGGCCGATGGCCAGCTGCACCGAGTCGCCGGCGTTCCACTCCCGGCCGAGGTTGGCCAGCGTCCACTCCGGATCCGGCACCAGCCCTGGCTTGTCGCCGATCTCAATGCCCGCCACCTGGCCGAGTCCGAATCCCTTGGCCATGTCGGACAGCGCAGTCGGGAAGCCGAGGTTGAACAGCTGGTACCCGATGTGCCAGAACCATGGGTT
>JAPLGR010000321.1 GCA_026390045.1 Chloroflexota bacterium
AGGTTGAACTTGTCCTTGATCGTGGTGACCAGATTGCCGACCGTCAGGCTGGCGCGCACATTCACGCGTTTTGCCCCGATATCGTTGGCCCGAACATCCAGTGTCAGGTTTCGACGGTCCATGCCTCAGCCCTTCTTCTTCTTGGACTTGCCGGCCGACTTCTCGCCGGCTTTCACGGCCACGAGGTGCGTGACCTCCGGGATCTCCACGGCCTGGCTCATCAGCTTCTCCTGCATGGCCAAGAGCTCCTCCAGTTCGGCCAGGCTCTCGGTCTGGGGCACGGCCGCCGCACCTTCTGGGACGCTCACGACCGCACCACCCACCGGCGTCAGGTCGCCGGCCGTGTAGCTCCAGACGGCCCGACCCTTGTACCTGGCTCGAATGCTCCCGATCAGCTGCGCCACCTGTTCCTCCCCGGAGAGGCCGCCCTTCCCTTCGACGAACGGCATGGCGATCTGCACCAGCGGAGCCTGCACCGACTTGACCAGGAAGCCCCGTCCGGGCGGCAGGTCCTTGTACCCCGAGAAGTCCCCGCGGATGCCCATGTAGCGCACTTGCTCGACGTCCTGCAGCACCAGGGTGTAGCGTGAGCTCTCCGTCCGACGGCGCAGGTCATCTCCGCTCCCGCGCAGGATTTCCGTCGACCCGGCGATGACGAGGTGGAGGTTCTTGCCCTTGCCGACTACGCTGAGGCCGGTGAGGCCGACGCCGGAGCGATTCAGCACGCTGGCGTCGTCGTAGTGGTCGATGATCACGAAGATGGAGCGCTTCGAGTTGTCGACCGGCTTGAAGCCCGGCTTCCCGCGCAGGCTCTTGATCACCTCGTCGTCGTACTCCGCACTCAGGCGCCGCACCACAGCATCCAGTTCATCGGCATTCGTCACCGTTGCCAGAACATGGGGGAGCCTGTCCAGCGAGCTGTCGCCGCCGGTGCCGAAGCTGAAGAACCGTCGCGCGGCGTCCGATGGATCGACCAGGACGAAGGCCACCCGCTCCGGTGGGTAGCAGTGCGCCAGGGCCAGCACCAGAGAGCGAAGGGTGGTCGTCTTGCCGGACACCGGGGGCCCGACCACGAGCCAGTTGGGGCCCTTGGTGCCGAACTCAATCAGCGTCGGTTCGCGGTCGAGGTCGTTCAGGCCGAGCGGCACGGCCAATGGCGCGGCACCCTCGCCCAGAGGCGGCAGGAGCCCCGCCAGATCGAGCATGAGGACAAGCGGTTCCACCGGCTTGGGCCGATTCGACTTGAGGGCGGGCGTCTCCGCCACCAGCGCGTCCCAGGCTTGCGCCATGCGCTGCACCAGCTCTCGGTAGGGATCGACCGGCTCAGTCGTGGTCGGCACACCGGTCTGGAACTCCAGCGGCACCGGCTGCCCGTCGAGCATTTGCACCACCAGCCCGCGGCCCGGCACGTCGTTGAATCGTGTCCAACCGCGGCCGACGATCATGATGTAGTCCCCCGGGTCGGACTGGGTGAAGGTGATCCGCTGCACCAGCAGGTTGAAGAGCTTGTTGGGGACATCACCGAGAAGCGAGGCCGCCATGACGAAGTACACGCCGAAGGTGCGGCCGTCCCTCACGAGCGTGATGAGCTCCCCCAGGTAGTTCTCGTAGGTTTCCCTGAACTCGGCCACGTTGTCGATCACGACCAGAACGGCCGGGAAGGCGCTCTGCGGGTTGGCGGCGTTGTAGTCCGCGAGCGAGTCGTAGGCCTGGAGCTTCCTCTGGCGGTCGTCGATTGTGTTGCGGATCATGCGGAACAGGCGCTCGACGCGCTCCGGCTCGTTCCCTTCGACAACACCGGCGACGTGCGGCAGGGTGCGGAGCGCCTTGAGGCCGCCCCGTCCGAAATCCAGGACGTAGAAGTGCAGATCGGCCGGTGAGTGCTGCGCCGCCAGGCAGACGACGAGCGACTTGAGGAAGGTCGTCTTGCCGCGGCCGGAGGCGCCGAGGATCAGCAGCGGATCACCGGCGACGTCGACGTTGAGCAGGCGCTGCTGCGCCAGGTAGGGGTTGTCGATCACCCCCATCGCCGCCTCGACCGGCATCGGCCCCTTCTTCCAATCGAAGGGCTGCCAGAGCAGCTTGGCATCCGGGCTCTCCAGCCACAGCTGGATAGGCTCGTTGAGCACGACGTTCGTGGCCGCCGCGTCCTTGAAGATGTAGGTAGCATCGATCAGTCCATTCAAGGGGAGGACCTTCGGAAGCGGGTCCGGCCACGGCTTGAACTGATCCGGGATCTTCTGCCGTTTGGCCTCGGCCGCTAGCGCTCCCACCAGCCATCCGAGGAAGGAGCGCGGCGGATCGTTCTGCTTCTGGAGCACGTCGAGTAGCTCGTCGGTCGGATAGGCCGGGTCCGGCCGGCTGCTGTCATACGGCGCCCCTGAATACGCTGCTTGAAACTCGGTGACCGGGCCCCCGCCCACCTGCAGGTACCCGCGTCCGGGGATGCCCGGCAGGGTTGCGGCATCGTTCCGCCCCAGCATCTCACGGCTGTCGTCCGACGTTTCCACCCGCAGGCACAGGCGGAACTTCATGTTGGCCTTCATCTGATCCGTGACCGCGCCCGAAGGCCGCTGCGTCGCCAGGATCAACGTCACCCCGAAGGCCCGCCCCAGCCGCGTGATCTGCTCGAACTGGAGTTTGTAGTCCGGGTTCGCCTGGATCATCTCTGCGAATTCGTCGACGATCACGAACAGGTGGGGGAAGGTATCCGGGAACGGAGAGTCAGGCTTCAGCGTCGGGATGACCTTCTTGCGGTAGTCGATGAGGTCAGCTACGCCCGCCTTCGCCAGGATCGAGGCGCGGCGGTCCATCTCGGCCTTGATGGCGACGAAGATGCGGTCGACGGCGTTGCCTTCGAGGTTGGTCGCCATGTCCACTACGTGCGGCAGCCCGCGGAAGGGTTCGATCGTCGCCCCGCCCTTGTAGTCGACCAGGACGAAGTTGACGATACGCGGGTCGTACCTGATGGCCAGGCCGGCGATCAGCGTCTGCAGCAGTTCGGACTTGCCCGAGCCCGTGGTGCCGGCCACCATGCCGTGCACCCCGTCGCCGTTGGGCTTGGCCGAGAAGATCAGGCTGCGGACCTCCTTGCTGCTGGTCATGGCCAATGCCCCGGAGAGCCACTCCTGATTCGCCGGCATCATCGAACGTTTCCACTGCTCGGCAATGCCCAGGTCGCCGATG
>JAPLGR010000588.1 GCA_026390045.1 Chloroflexota bacterium
CCTGCCTGGCCTGTGAAGAGCCAGGCGAGCTGCTGGGCGGATTCCTCCGGCTGCGCCAGCGCCAGCTGAGCGATCTGCTCGCGCACCGGCTTCGGCAACCGATTCCAGAACCGCCGGCGCTTCGACGGCGGCGGCAACCCCTTCTCGCCGTCTCGCTGGTACTGCTGGTACCAGCGGTAGAAGCTACTGCGAGGGACGTCCAGTTCGTCCAACGTGCGCCCCACCGGCAAGGCGGAGTGCCCGACCAAGTGGGTGAGCTCCTGCTTCTCGGCCGCCAAGCGCCGCATTACTTGTCCCACGGCGGTTCCTTGCCCAGCAAGCTCTTCTTGAGCAAGCGGCTCTTCAGGGACAGCTCGGACGCCAGCTGCTTCAGCTGTTCGAGCTCCGCCCGCATCTCATTCACCTGCCGGCTGCCCGCCTGGCGCTCGGTGTCCCTCACCAGGCGCTGCTTGCCGGCTTCTAGGAAGTCCTTGCTCCATCCGAAGGTGCCGCGTCCTTGGCGGTACGATAGTAGAGGTTCGACGGGATCCCTTCCCGCCGGCACAGGGCGGCGATGCTCGTCTCGCCGCGCAAGCCTTCCAGGACAATCGGGACCTTCTCCTCTGCCGAGTACTTCTTGCGGGTCACCCGACGGATGGTCCGGGCGGTAGCTTCCGCGCTCCCCTTCTTCTTGGCCCTTCTGCCTCCCGTCTCGCCATACCAGGGCCGAGAAGTGAGTCTCAGCAAACGGCTCCCAATGTCCCATTCGGTCTGACGACATACACCAAAATCGCACTGTCCTCCGGCATCGGCGAGCCAGGCTCCAAGAAGCCCTGTCGGCCGGTCAGCTCATGGCAGCGGTGTACGGTGATCCGCGAGATCCTCAAGTCTTGGGTGATACGCCGCTCGCTCTCGCCGGTGCGCAAGCGGTGAGTCAAGTCACGCAGGTAGTTCATGTGTCGACGCTCCACCGTATCCTCCTCCAAGCCAGACCGGCCGGAGGAGTCTAGCCGCCCGCAAGCCCCACACGGTGCGGGCTGGTCCATGTCGGGCGGCGATGGGTGGTCAACATCAGGCGATCACACCCGGTATGCATCAGTCGACCGTTCCTGGTCCAGTCTAGGACGGTCAATGACACTAGGGCCCTGGGCTTCGCATTCTGGCCCTATCCCACCTGCCGCGACCGGCTTCCCGGCTGGACTTCTGGGCAGCCGCTGCGGGTCAGACAAAGCATGCCGGGTTGTGAGCATGTCCATCCAGCCCCGAGTCTTGGATCATCGTCGTCGCGGACCGAGCTCTCGCTCGCGGCCTCATGAGGCGAGAGCATCCTGGCCCGATTCGGCAACAAGGCAAGCTGGCGCCGGCCAAGGCCATTCCTCCTCAGATCTTTACACAGCTTGTTGCCCAGGATGCTCCGCGCGACGCGACTTGGACCGCCAGCTGTCCTGGTCCATGGTCGGCAGGAGAAAGCAACAGAGACCCCTGCCCTGACAAGAGCAGATTGGTCCCTCAGGAACACGAGGTGGCCATATACCGAGCCGGAATCGACGTCGTTCTCAAGACAAGACGCCACTTCCGAGCTCTTCCTGCAAACGATGGGCTGGTCCTGGGGATCGCCTTCATCACACCCAGGCTCCGCCCCGGGATGTCGTTTTGTCGCTGTCAACTCCGCGGGCGCGCATTGGGCTACGGGCATGCACGTGGACGTGCTGGCTGAAGCAGTCCTCGTCGCCGTCAACGGCGGACTCTGCGGCACGCGGCTCGCCCGCGGCAGCTGCCGCGCCGAGGAGCGGCTCACCCTCCCGGATTCTTCCACGAGGGGCCGAATGTCAGCGGCAAGCTGTGGACACGTCAGGGGGGTCCGAATGTCAGCCGCCGGGTCAGCAACCCCCCTCAGACACTAGCCAGCCGATCGGCGAGATCGACGAGTTCCACGCGCGCCGTGTCAGGCTCGGGGGGTGCCAGCCAGTATTCGATCAGCGAAGTGACCTCCTCGAAGGTGAACGGCTTGACCAGATAGGCACTGGCGCCGCGTTCCCAGGCCGAGAAGCGATCTGCCGGCATCGCCTTGGCGCTGGCCATGATCAGCGGCACACTCAGAAACCGCGGATCGGAGGCCAGGTGCCGCACGAGTGTCAGGCCGTCAACCCCGGGCATCATGACATCCAACATGATCAGCTCGGGCGTGGCGAGCTCGAGCGCCTTGAGCGCCTCGCCGGCCGATTCGGCCACCAGCACCGTGTGGCCCTGACTGCGCAGTACGTCGGCGATAGCCTCGCGGTAGGCTCGCTCATCGTCGACGACCAGGATGGTGGCAGGGTGCCGAGAGGTATTCATCGTTTTGCTCCTTCCCCTTCAATCCGGGGTGTCATGAAATCATCATAGGACGGAGCAGGAAGCCCGTGCCCTACGGTCAGGTTGCCACCCGCCTGCGAAGGCCACGCCTGCCGCAAGCTCCCCGAAAGGTCCCGGTTGACCGACGGTGGCACATGTGCAACTTGTGGGAGCCTGGGGCGCGGAGTCGCCAGATGTGGGAGTAGGTGCCAACAGGCTGCAGGGGGGTCGGCTCAGGCGTCCAGACGGAGGTGAGGGAGACGGTGGAAGAGGGGGAGTTTCCGAGGGAGGCGGGGGTTGAAGGTAGAGCCGGCCGGAGGCCTGGCCGGCAAGTCCCTCCCAAGCCATTACCTTGGGATGGCACCTGTCAAAGCGGCTCGGACAAGGCAATGCCGCGGGACCGGATGGCCCAGGGAGGGCCAGAAGCGCACACCCTGTCCTACAGGGACTCGGCGGTTGAAGTCTTCCTGCTGGACTTCTAGGCCGCGCCGGACGACAACGCGCGGTGGACCACCTGGGCCAGCGTCTCTGGCCCAATCGGTTTCCCCAGCCAGACGACGCCCTTGCGCGAGAGCAGGGCCCGATCGTCCTCGCCCAGCGGATACCCGGTCATCAGGATTATCCTGACCGAGGGGTAGCTGGCGGCGAGCATTTCGTGCAGCGCCTTGCCACCGATCTCCGGCATGACCATGTCCGAGATGACCAGGGCGACGTCGCGATGCGACTCGAGCACCTCCAGTGCCATCCGACCGTTCTCGGCCTCAATTGCGCGGTAGTTCAGCATCTCGAGGATCTCACATAGTGCCTGCCGGGTGGCGAGGTTGTCCTCCACCACCAGGACGGTCTCGCCTTGGCCCTGTTGCAGGGGTTCGAGCTCGGAGGGCGCGGCTTCTTCCACCTCCCCGGTCTCCAAGGGCAGATAGATCGTGAAGCGTGTCCCGGTGCCCGGCACGCTCTCGGCCTGGATGAAACCGTCGTGCTGGCGAACGATGCCGAACACCTGCGCCAGCCCGAGGCCCGTGCCCTCCGCCCCCTTGTTTGAAAAGAAAGGCTCGAAGACGAATGGCAGGTCCTGCTCGGGGATGCCTATGCCGGTATCTTCGACCGTCACCCGGACCCACGTGCCAGGCAGAAGGTCCGGCAGCGGTGGCGCAGTGCCAGGCGTGAGGCTGAGCTTCTTCAACCCGAGGCGGAGATCACCGCCGTCGGGCATCGCGTCACGGGCGTTGGCGGCCAGATTCAGCATGGCCTGCTGCAGGCGGCCGGAGTCCGCCCGCACCAGGAAGGCGTCGCCCTCGCGCGTGAAGGACAGCTTGATGTTCTCGGGTATCGTGCGGTGGAGCAGCGCCATCAGGCCCTCGAGGAACCCGCCCAGCTCAATCGGGCGGCGCTCCATGATCGTCTTGCGGCTGAAGTCAAGGATCTGCTGCACCAGGCCAGCGGCGCGCTGGGCCTGTTCCTGGATTGTCCCCAGGCGGGCGCGGGCACGGTCCGGGGTGGAGGAATCCCGGCGGAGCATCTCAGTGTGGAGCAGGATCGGGCCGAGCAGGTTGTTAAAGTCATGGGCGATGCCGGCCGCCATGCGGCCGATGGCCGCCAGGTTGCGCTGTTGTTCAGCTTCCTGAAACAGCCGGAGTTGCTCGGTCACCTCGCGCAGCGTGATGACCCATCCCTGGGTTTCAAGGTCGAGCAGAATCGGGCTGATCAGCATGTCGAAGATGCGCGGCGGGTGATCGGAAGAGCTGATCTGATACAGGCGCCCTTCGATGCCCGGTGCGAGCGCGCTGGTCAGCGTGCGGCCGCCCAGCGAGTTCAAGGCGCCGGAGGCGTCGAATTCCGCCAGCGTGCCCAGGTATTCCTGGGCGAGCGGATTGACGATATGCGGCCGGCGGGTGCCGTCCAGGACCAGGAAGCCCTCCGGTGCGTTCTCCAGAATTGTCTGCAGCTGGCGCGCCTGACCCTGCGTCCAGTGCAGGAGCTGCAAACGATGGACGGCGCCGCCTATCTGGTGGGCGACGGCCTGCACTAGCGCGATCTCTTCTTCCGTCCAGACATGCGACTCGGAGGAAGCGACGCTCATCCCGCCGATCACCCGGTCCGACATGGGGATCGGAACGGTCAGCGAGGAGCGCAGCCCGTTGGCCAGCGAGTCGCGGGCCACGGACAGCAAGGGAGAATCGGAGGCGAGCTCCGACCAATCCGCGACCGCCGTGAGCCCAGGCCCTTCGACCAGGCCGGACTGCGCGCGGTACAGGCGAGCGGGATCGTGTCCGTCTGTGCCCGGGCGGAGAGCTGGACCGGGAAGAGCTGCCCATCGGCCCGGAGTTCGGTCCCCTCAAACAGGCGGCCCGCCTGGGTGGTGCCCAGAAGTTCCTCCATCGGAATTGGCTCCCGGTCCGCCGGGACAAGATCGCGCACCGTCCTAGCCAGCAGCTGCGGACGCGAGTAGCCGAACATCTCACACGCCTGCTGGTTGGCGTCGAGGATTTCGCCCTGCTCCCCCTGAACCATGATGGCGTCCTGGACGCCCTCGAAGATGCCCCGGTAGTTGGCCTCCGACTCGCGCAGCGCGTCCTCGGCCGCCTTGCGCTCGGTGATGTCGCGCACCAGGACGACGTAGCGCTCGGTCCCCCGGAATCGGAAACGCGAGATCATGACCTCAGCCGGGAAGTCGTGCTCATGGGCCCGGCGTGCCCGCAGCACGGCTGCGCCGGTTGGCAGCCAGTCCGGACGCGGCTCAGCGTGATGCGGCGCGCCGCCGTACGGCTCCGGGATCAATTCGTCGAGGCGCAGGACGTCGCTCACCGGGCGTCCAACCAGATCGCCTGCCTCCAGGCCGAAGATACGTTCGCCCGCGGGGTTGAGAAACAGGATGCGCTGCCCTTCGTCGAGCGTCAGGATGCCGTCGAGCGCGGCGCCGAACACCTCGGCCAGCTCGGCGCGGCTCTCCTGAAGCGAGCGCTCGGCCTGCACCCAGTCGGCGACATCCTCCACCGTCCACAACACGCGGTCGTCATCGTCCATCCGGATCGTGACTGCGGTCACCAGCGCCTCGCGCGTGCCCTTGTCTACCTGTCTAAGGTGCTGTGTCGAATGATTCGACGGCTGCCCGCCCTTCAGGCCGTGCAGGATGCGGTGGATTGCATCCGGCGGTTCGAACAGCCGGGCGATATTGCGCAGCCGCGGCAGCGCACCCGACCCGTAACCGCACATCCGCAACAACGCCGCGTTGGCCTTTAGCAACGTGCCATCGAGGTTAGTCAGGCTCAGGCCGAAAGGCGAGTTCTCGAACCAGCTGAGGAACAACGGCTCTGCCTGGATCGGCTGCGCCTCAGCCTGCAGGTGGCCCTGCTCGAGCCGGCGGCGCTCAAGGGCCGCCGCCACCGCCGGGCCGAGGCGGGCCAGGCGGTCGGTCAGCAAGTAGTCGCTTGCGCCCTGCCGCAGCGCCTCGACACCGACGGGCTCATCGCCCGGGTCGGCCAAAGCCAGCAGCGGGGCCTCGTGCCCCTTCACTTGCAGCAGCCGGAGCACCTCGTGCAGCGGGAAGCGCGGCACGCCGGCTTCCGCCAAGATCACGTCCGCCGGCAGGTCCAGGGCGCGAAGGAATTCGATCTTGTTGGACGCCAGCTCGATCGTTGGCGCGTAGCCCGCCCGGCGAAGCTCGGCTTCCAGCTGGGCTGGGGTGTCCGGCCGGTGACTGAGCAGCAGGACGTGCAGCGGGCCGCTCAAGGGGCGCACCGCAGCGCCGGCGTTCGCCGCCGGCCTGTAGGAAGTGGACCGGATGGACTTGAGGCGAAGTTGATCCGCGGTTCGCGGCGAAGGGGAAGGGCTAGGGAAGAAGTCTGGGGGAGAGTCGCGGGCATCCCTCTGCCTGGGTTTGTGCACCGGACGACCGGGATCGCAGGGCCGTGATCCGGGAGGAGGTGAGCGCTGTGGTTACACACCCTGCCAACCGTTGCGCGGGGCAAACGTGAATGCGGGTGGAGTATACACCGGTTCGGAGTGAGGCAGGTGAATTCGGAAGCCCCTGGGGCTAGCCGGCGGCCACCACGCGCAGAGCAGACGCCTCGGCCACCGGGAACGACACCGGACAGGTCCATTTGTCACCATCGGTCGCCCAGCAGGTGGAGGCGGGCTGGCCAGCCCCCAACGTGATACTGACCGTCGTCGGCCTGGTCCGCCCATTGGCGCCGATCAAGTTGAGTGAGACGACGTGGATGAGGCCGGGGTTGCCTTCGTCGAGGTCGTAGTGGATGTTGGTGGCCAGATAGCCGCTGATGTCGCTTGCGCCCTCTCCGCCGATTGTCACCAGCCCCAGATCGGCCGAAGCGGACGCGGTGATGGCCACGACGGCGGCCACTAGCCCGGGAACGAGCAGCCAGACAAGAGGCCGGAGCAGGTGATGGAAGCTCGGGTAGCGCTGCGACATCGTGTTCATCCATTTCCCCCAGGTTCTGCAGACGTACGTGGGTCTATCCATCTGATGCAGCGTCAGCTTACGCGAGGTCGCTCCTCCGGCGCCTCACAGCCTGTTTGCGGGCTGTAAGGTTTGAGGGGT
>JAPLGR010000118.1 GCA_026390045.1 Chloroflexota bacterium
ACCGTCCGTCAGGTTGACATAGACGAGCAGATGCGCTGGGCGTACCTGGACTACGCCATGAGCGTCATCGTGGCTCGCGCGCTCCCCGACGCCCGCGATGGGCTCAAGCCTGTCCATCGGCGGATCCTGTATGCCATGCACGACATGGGCATGCGATCGTCCTCGGCCTACCGCAAGTCCGCCCGCATTGTCGGCGAGGTGCTGGGCAAATACCACCCACACGGCGACGCCGCCGTCTACGATGCCATGGCGCGCATGGCCCAGGACTTCTCCATGCGCTACATGCTGGTCGATGGCCAGGGGAACTTCGGCTCGATCAACGGGGATGCCCCGGCGGCGATGCGCTACACCGAGGCCCGCCTGGCGAAGATGGCCGAGGAACTGCTCATCGATATCGACAAGAACACCGTCGACTTCGCTGACAACTTCGATGGCTCGCTGCAGGAACCGCTGGTCCTGCCGGCTCGCCTGCCGAACCTGCTGCTCAACGGCGCCACGGGTATTGCCGTCGGCATGGCCACCAACATCCCGCCGCACAACCTGGTGGAGCTGGCCAACGCCATCGGCTTCCTGGTCGATGAGTACGACCGACTGGACGAGATCACCGCTGACGAACTGATGCACTTCGTCCCCGGGCCGGACTTCCCCACCGGCGGGATGATCGTGGGCGGCGAGGGAATCAAGCAGGCCTACAGCACCGGTAAGGGCCGGATTGTGGTCCGGGCGATGGCGCACATCGAGGAGATGGGCAGCTCGCGCCACCGCATTGTCATTACCGAGATCCCCTACATGGTCAACAAGTCGGCGCTGGTCGAACGCATCGCCGAGTTGGCCCATGAGGGACGCCTGGATGACATCTCCGATCTGCGCGACGAGTCCGACCGCCGCGGCTTGAGCATCGTTGTCGAGCTCAAGCGCGGGGCGCAGCCCAAGAAGGTCCTCAATCAGCTGTTCAAGTACACAGCGCTGCAGTCGACCTTCGGCGTGCAGCTGCTGGCGCTGGTCAACGGCGAACCCCGCCTGCTGTCGCTCAAGCGCGCCCTGCAGATCTATATCGAACATCGCCGCGACGTCATCGCCCGGCGTTCGACCTTCGAGCTCGAGAAAGCCCGGGCCCGGGCGCATATCCTTGACGGGCTGTTGATCGCGCTGGCGAATCTGGACGAGGTCATCAAGACCATCCGCCAGTCCGCAGATGCGGATGAGGCCAAGGCCCGCCTGATGAAGCAGTTCAAGCTCAGCGAGCTGCAGGCGCAGGCCATCCTGGACATGCAGCTCCGGCGGCTGGCGGCGCTTGAGCGCGAGAAGATCCAGGAGGAGCACCGTCAGGTGACGGAGCGCATCGCCTCTCTGGAGGACCTGCTCGCGCATCCCAAGAAGATCCTGGGGCTGATCAAGACCGAACTGGGCGAGCTCGTGGAGGCCTTCGGCGACCCGCGGCGCACGCGCCTGGCGATCGAGGCCAGCGAGGAGTTCAGCGAGTCGGACTTGGTGCCGGACGAGGCGGCGCTGATCAGTATCACCGAGCGCGGCTACGTCAAGCGCGTGGCTGCCAAAGCGTTTCGAACGCAGGGCCGGGGCGGGCGGGGCGTCACGGGCCACTCGATGCGCGGCGAAGACGAGATGCACATGCTCTTCCCCGCCCGTACGCTGGACACCGTCCTATTCTTTTCCGACCGCGGCAAGGTGTACTCGGAGAAGGCCTACCAGATCCCGGACGCAGATCGGACTGATCGCGGCATCCCGATGGTCAACATCCTGGCCGTTGAGGCGGACGAGACCATCACGGCGACCGTCGCCGTGCCCGATTTCAGCACCGCCAACTTCTGCACCATGGCGACGCGCAAGGGCAAGATCAAGCGCGTGGCGCTGTCTGAGTTCTCCGCCGTCCGGCCATCCGGGCTGATCGCCATCAGCCTGGAGAAGGGCGACACACTGGGCTGGGTCGGTCTGACCAGCGGCTACGACGACGTGATCCTGGTCACGCAGTTGGGCCAGGCCGTGCGCTTCCATGAGCAGAAGGTGCGGCCGATGGGACGCCCTGCCGGCGGGATGCGGGCGATCACGCTCAAACCGGGCGACGGCGTCGCCAGCATGGACGTCGTCGATCCGCAGGCCGACCTGCTGGTGGTGACGGCCAACGGATTCGGCAAGCGCACGCCGCTCAAGGAGTATCCGAGCAAGGGCCGCGGCACGACCGGTGTCCTCACGCTCAGCAAGGATAAGCTGGACGTCACCGGCGCGATCGTCGCCGCGGGCGTTGTGCACGCCGAGGACGACCTGACGATCATCTCGGCCGGCGGCATCCTGCTGCGCACCAAGGTCGGACAGGTCAAGCAGGCCGGCCGGGCGACGATGGGTGTGCACGTCATCGGGCTGAAGGAAGGCGATACCGTCGCCTCGGTGGCGCGTATTGCCGCGCGTGACCTCAAGCTCGCCGGCGTTGAAGAGGAAGAGTCGTAGCCTGTCTTCCGTGGGGAACGCCATGGCGTGTCCCTGTAGCCATGTGAAGAGCAGGTGACTTCGCGGGGCGGGTCTCAGACCCGCCCCTGTTCATTCCGATCTCATGCATGGCGATTGCCGTGCATCTCCCCTGCCAGCCCCTAACCGGCGAACCGCGTCAGAAGCATCTTGACAAACACGGGGGATGGCGCGAGTATATCGGTGTCCGATATAGCGACGGTCGGTATAACGGCCGACGAGCTACGCGGAGGCTAGGACAAGATGGCCGATCGCATTGCCAGGCACCTGCCGCTCACCGAGCCCACGTACTACATCCTGCTCGCCCTGACCGAGCCGCTGCACGGCTACGCCGTGATGCAGAAGGTTGAGCAGCTTAGCCACGGGGCAGTGATCGTCGGGCCGGGGACGCTTTACGGCGCCTTCTCCACGCTGGAGAGGGACGGCTTGATCGTCAAGGTGGCCGAGGTCGAGCGCCGCAAGTCGTATGCCCTGACAGCCCTTGGCCGCCAGGTGCTCCTGGCGCAGATCGGACGGCTGCAGGTCATGGTCAGGCGGGGCGGCGAGGTCGCCGCGCGGCTCAAGGCAACGGGGACGAGGTGAGGGGTGGCGCCATGCAGACTGAATGGAAACGCATCCTCAAGTGGTTCTGGGCGTGGCAGGATTACCGGGAGGAGGCCTGGCTGGAAAGCCTGGCATGTGAGCGCGGCCTCCACCTGGCATCGGTCGGACCGTTCGGCGCTTACACGTTCAACGTGGGTTCGCCACAGCCGATGATCTACCGGCTGGACTACCAGTATCTCAAAGGTCAGGACGAGCCTGGCTACCTGCAGTTGTTCGAAGACGCCGGTTGGGAGCACGTCGACCAGATGAGCAACTGGCACTACTTCCGCCGGCCCGAAGTTGCCGGTGAACCGCGCGAGATCTTCACCGACTCGGCCTCCAAGGCCGCGAAGTACCGCCGGCTGATCCCGTTCCTGGTCATCGTGTGCGTTCTTCTCGGAGCGCAGCTGAACAGCAGCCTCTACGACCGCTATCCGTCGGTCGCGCTGGAGGCGATTCAGCTGCTCCTTTTCTGCGTCTTCCTGCTGCTCGTGTACTCGCTCATCCGCATTGGGCTGCGCATACGGGAGCTGTCCAAGCGCTGATCCCCTCGCGCGGATCCACGTCCCTCGATCGTCGCGCGCCACAACCACTGGTGAACAAGGCGGGGGCACGGCACGCCATGCCCCCGCTCGGTTTGGCATTGGAGACGATCGCGCGGCTACCAGACGCCCGGCATCAGCCGGAAGCGCACGCGCTGCGAATACTCCGAGTAACCCTCGAGCTCGCGCTGCAGCGTCGCGTCCTCCAGCGCCGTGCGTACCAGGATCGCCGCGTCCGTCAAGACGCCTGGGATCAGAGCCCAGGCCGAGCCGAGCAAGAGCGGCGTGACCAGGCACAGGACCAGCGATCCGGCGTACGCAGGGTGGCGGACGAACCGATAGGGCCCGCTCGAGACCACCGTGTGCCCGCGGTCTTTCTGCAGGCGCACAGCGGTTGAGAAGAACCGGTTGGCCCACATCGCCCAGGCGAATAGCAGATACGCCAGCGCCATGACCACGCCGCCGAGCACCTGCAGCCAGAGAGGGAGCGCGGGGGGCCAGCCAAAGCGCGCGTTCAGCCCGCCCACGATCAGGATGGAAGGGCCCAGCAGGGCATAGGCGCGCGCAAAGGTGCGATCCCAGGAGGGGACGCCTTCCTTCGCGCGGCCGCGCTCCTCGATCAGCCCCTGGTCGTTGGGCAGGAGCACGATGGCGTTGAGGATGAGCATCAACAGGTAGAGCCCGAGATACGCCCAGCCCGGCCACCACCGCAGGCTCCCTGCGGACCCGAACAACAATGCAGCCTGGAGGAGAATCATCAGTCCAAGCTGGAAGAGGCGACGGGCAATGCCTCTCGGCGAACTTCGGGTTGCTGCCGGGGTGGGGGTTTCCGCTTCGCTCATGAGGCCCTCCATTCTTGCAGACGGCCTGGCCGCGCGCTGACCGCCAATGCCTAGCCGTCGAGGCGAAGCGCTGAGCCCGACGAGTCCCAGCTCGCCGGCCGCGCCGGGCCGGCTTCGTTGATCAACCGCTGCGCCATCTCGCGCAGCCGCGCCGGATCACCGCTGGTGAGGAACGTGATCTGTCCATGGTGATCGTGATTCGCCCGTAGCCCGCGCTCCTCTAGCAAGCGCGCCGCCTGCCGTGCGATGGCCGGCGAGGGATCGATGACCTGCACCCCGGGACCGGCCGCCTCAGCGATGGCAGGAATGACAAACGGATAGTGCGTGCATGCCAGCACCAGCGTATCCGCGCCCTGCGCCACCAGAGGCCTGACAGCGGCCTGCACAATGTGCCGGGTCTCCGGGCCGTCCAGGTCCCCGGCTTCGATCCGCTCCACCAGTCCGGGCAGCGTCTGCGGGAGGACGCGCACGCCTTGGGCGAAGCGCTCGACGACCGAAGCGAACAGCTCGCCCTGAAACGTCGCCGGCGTCGCCAGCACGCCGACAGTGCGCGTGCGCGTTTGTTCTGCCGCCGGCTTCACCGCCGGTTCCATGCCGACGAATGGTGTCGAGGGGAACGCCGCGCGCAGCTCCTTCAGCGCCGCCGCCGAAGCGGTGTTGCAGGCCACGACGATCAGTTTGGCGCCCTGATCGATCAGGAAGCGCGCGAGGCCGATCGAGAACCGGCGCACCTCGTCCAGCGGGCGCGGCCCGTACGGCACGTGGCCCTGGTCGGCGAAGAACAGCACGTCTTCCTCGGGGAGCAGGATGCGCAGCTGGCGCAGGATGGACAGGCCGCCCACGCCCGAGTCGAAGACGCCGATCGGCGCGTTGCTCATACGTTGGATTCTAGCCGGGAGACGCGATTTGGACGAAAGTGGCAAACAGCCCGGCTGCATCCGGCCGGCCGCCCAGCCGCTCGGGGTGCCATTGAACGGCAAGCGCGAACGGGTGGCCCGGCAATTCGATCGCCTCGATGATACCGTCCGGCGCAACGGCCGAGACTCGCCAGCCCGATGCCACCCGGTCGACGGCCTGGTGGTGCGTGCTGGTCACTTCCATCGACGGCGGCGTGCCGACCTTCGCCAGGTACGAATCCGGTTCGACGGTCACCGTGTGCAGCAGCGCCTCCGGCGGGCGATTGGGGTCGGAGTGAACCAGGGCGTCCGGCCGTAGGCTTGGGATATCGGGGATCAGTGTCCCACCGGCAGCGACGTTGAGCGCCTGCTGTCCGCGGCAGATGCCCAGCACCGGCTTGCCGTCCTGCAATGCCCAGCGAGCCAGCGTCAGCTCGAGTTGATCGAGCTCGCGATCAATGCCCATCAGTCGCGCCGTTGTCGTCATGCCATACGTCGACGGATCCAGATCGCCACCGCCGGGGAGGAGCAAGCCGTCCAATTGCTCGAACAGATCGCGGAGTGTCTCAGTAGGGAGGCCGGGTGTCAGGAATGCAGGCTGCCCGCCCGCATCCGCAATGGCTTGCGCGTACGCCGCCTGGGCGGAGGGATGCTCGGTGGCCGAAGACGGGGAGGTGGTCAGGCCGATGAGGGCAGGGGGCATGGCAGTGAAAAAGAAGAAGGTGCAGGCCGTCGGCACTGCACCTTCGCGGTCGGCCGGCTAGGCCTTGCGCTTCTCTTCGAGACGGGCGCGCTTGCCCGTTCGATCGCGCAGGTAGTACAGCTGTGCGCGGCGCACGCGCGACTTGCGATGCACTTCCACCTTGTCGATCAGCGGGGAACGTAGCAGGAATGTGCGCTCGACGCCCACGCCGTGCGACGCCGTGCGACGCACGGTGAAGTTGGCCATGTTGCCGCCCTTGCGCAGGCGGATCACCGTGCCGCGGAATTCCTGGATGCGCTCGCGATCGCCTTCACGGATGCGCACGTGCACGCTCACTGTGTCTCCGGGGTTGATCTCCGGGATCTGGGGATTGGCTTTCTCGGCCATGGCTTGCACCTTCTCTGGGTCACTGACATGCCGCCGGCATCGGCCGGGCGGCTGGACCAAGATGATACCACAGCCAGCCTGTCCCCGTCCACCCCTGGCTGGCTGGGCCTCCGCCGGCGCCCTCGGGCTCGCCTCGGCCGCCGGCTGCGGCGAATGTCCCCTACCGCCCGCTGTGCAGACGGTACAGGTACAGCGCCGCCAGTGTCTTGGCGTCGTGCAGCTCGCCTGTGCGGGCCAACTCCTCGGCCTGAACGAGCGTCAGCCGCTCGACCCGCAGATCCTCATCCTCGTCCGCCGGCAGGGGCGACTCGGTCAGCCCGGTTGCCAGATACACGTGCAGGTACTCGGTTGAGTAGCCGGGGGCCAGGAAGAAGCCGCCCAGCCGCGTGATCTCCGCCGGCGCCATCCCCGTCTCCTCGCGACACTCGCGGCGGGCGCAGTCTGCAGGATCCTCATCCCGATCGAGCGTGCCCGCCGGCAGCTCGAGCAGCACCTCGAGGCTCGAATGCCGATACTGGCGCACGAAGTGCAGCCGCCCGTCGGAGTCCACGGGCACCAGCGTCACCGCGCCCGGGTGATCGACGATCTCGATCTTGCGCACCTTGCCGTCCGGCGCGCGGACGGAGTCGATCCGAACCTTGAACGCGCGGCCGTTGAAGATCGGCTCGCTGGCAGTGACGCTGTAGGTCATGTTCCCCTCCAAGAACAGAGGCGACCCATGTTGGGTCGCCTCTGTGTGTCAGGCCTCAGTTCGGCAGCTTACGGCGCCGGGATGATCAGCTTCTGGCCGACGGACAGCGTGTACGGGGCCGCCAGGCCGTTGGTGTCGATGATCGCCTGCGGATCGATGCCGAACTTGCGGGCGATCGAGTACACCCACTCACCCGCCTGCACGTAGTACACCGTGCCGGCAGCGATTGTCCCACCCGGCGTGATGGTCGGCCCACCCGGCGTTACCGTGGCCACGACTACGGGCGTCGTCCCGGACGGACAGTCACCCGGGAGCTTCAGCGTCTGTCCCGGCGTGAGCGCGTACGGCGCCACCAGCCCGTTCAGGTCAATGATCTCCTGGGGATCGACGTTGAACTTGCGGGCGATCGAGTAGACCCACTCGCCCGAAAGGACGGTGTATGAGGTCGGGCCGCAGGTCGTCGCGGCCGCGGTCGCCGCCGTCGTGGTCTTTGGCGTTCCAGTGCCCGCCGTGGCAAGCGGTGCAGACGGCGTGCCCTGCGTCACGACGACCAGAGGCGTCGAGGTGGCCTTGGATCCGGAGGCGGCCTGCGCCGTCTGGGTCAGCAGCGCGGAGCGAACGGCTTCCATCGTCGCCTGCTGGCCAGTCAATGCGGATGGGGTCTGCGCCGTGGCGGACGTCGCCGCCGGTGTCGATGCGGTGCGCGTGCAGGCGCCCAGGAACATCGCGATCAGGATCAGGCTGGCGATTGCCAGGCCGGTCAGGCGTGGGAATCTCATGGACTCCTCCTCACACTCAGACTCTTGCGGTGGGCCACAACGTGAAGGCCCACCCGCGCATGCTAGCACAGGCGTTTGGTTTTGGCAAGCAAGCCTACAAGTGGGCCTGCGACCGCCGCGCACGCCAAGGATAGGGAGGGGGTGCCACGAATGTCTCCGCTGAACCATACCTGCCGGACCAAGGAACGGCGAAATTGTCGGTGAATCGGTCCTCCCCAGCCCGCCGGGAGCCCGTATTCGCGGGCGGAGAAAGAGCGGTCTCTGGAACGGATCAGCACTGTCAGCTCTGATGCAGCATCTGGCGATCCATCCACTGGATCATCGTCTTGAATACCTCGGCCTTCTCGGGATCGGTGTGCAGGTCGTGCTTGAATCCGTCCCACATCTTCAGCGTCACCTTGTCCTTGGGAGCGAGCTCGGCGAAGGCCTGGCTGCCGCGGGGGTAGGCGATGGTGTCCTTCGTCCCGTGCATGATCAAGAGAGGCAAGGGGAAGCGCGGGGCATTCTCGAAGACCAGGCCGACGGCCCGCAACATCGATCTTCCCCAGGCGGCGGTCACAAGGAAGTGAACAAGCGGATCCTTGAGGAAGGCCTCGATCACCTGCGGATCACGGCTGATCTCCTGTGGATCCACGCCGCTGTTCAACGTGAGTGTCGGAACGAGCTGGCCGAGCAGCCTTGCGAGCAGCACCTTCACCTTCTGCTCCTCGAGCGAGGTCTTCAGCCCGGGGCCGGCGGCAATGACCCCGGCGAGCGCGGGCTGGCGAACCGGTGTGTACGCAAGCACCAGGACACCGCCCATGCTCATGCCGTAGAGGAAGCGGGGCAGGCCGGGATATCGCTGGCCAACCTCGCGGAGGAACATGTCGATATCGTCGAAGTACGCCTCCAGCGACGGCGTGTGCCCGCGACGGCCTCCCGACTTCCCGAACCCACGCTGGTCAAAGCCCGCTTGGACATAGCCTGCTTGCGCCATGGCCTCACCGGCGGCCTGATACCTGCCGATGTGCTCGCCGACGCCGTGCAGCACGCAGACGACGGCCTTGGCCTTTCCTGAGGGTATCCAGGCCTTCGAGTAGATCTCCACACCGTCAGATGTGGTCCATCTCCACTCCGCTGTTTCCATCTTCCTTCTCCCTTTCCCCGATCCAGACAGTTCGGCGGTTCAGAAGGTGGTCTCCTTGTGCTGGACGTTCGTGTGCGCCGCCCAACGGCCTCGAGCTACGAGGTCCCGCGGCATCGGCGGGATGCTGCGCGGCGGAAGCGGGCAACTCCTCTTCACTCTACGGCTTGTTGGCGGGCGGGACAAGAACCAGTTGAGGCCCGGCCCACCGGGTCAGTCGGAGATCGTGGCGTTCGTCCAGGGCTTCAGCGAGTTGCGAGCCCGCTCCTGGGGATCATCTCAGAGCAGAAAGCGGCCGGAGTCATAGAACGGCTGGCCATCGACCGTGATCTTGCCGCCCTCCGACATGTCACACAGGAAATCCCAGTGGAGGGCGCTCTCATTCCTGGCGCCACTCTCAGGGAACCCCAAGCCGGCGGCTACGTGGATGGTGCCGCCTATCTTCTCGTCGAAAAGCATGTTCTTCGTGAAGACCTTGATGGCGCTATTTGTTCCTATGCCGAACTCCCCAAGCCGATGGGATCCCTCGTCGGTCGCTAACAGCTTGTCCAGGTGAGCCTGGTTCTTCTCGGCGTCGGCGCGGACAATGGTGCCGTTCTCGAAGCGGAACGTCACCTTGCCGACATCGATACCGAACTTGATTGCAGGGTATGTGCTTTCCAGCCATCCGTTGACACTATCCTCGACCGGGCCGGTGAAGATCTCACCGTCCGGCATGTTCAGATGCCCGTCACAGCTGATGAAGGTGCGCCCCGCGATCGAGAAGCTCAGGTCCACATGCTTGCCTTTCACCTGCACCGTCTTCTTGGCTCCGAGCCAATCGACAAGCACCTTCTGCTTGCGGCCGATATCCTCCCAGAGGGAGATGGGATCCTCGCCATCAACCAACATGGAAGAGTAGACGAAGTCCTCGTACTCTTCTAGGCTCATCTCAGCATCTTGGGCGTACGCGGGGGTTGGACATGCGGTGTAGACCCATCGGAGCTCACCCTTGGCCGCCCTCTCGTAGTAGAGGTGGACGGAGTCGGACTGCGCGCGGCCCCACATTGCCTGACGTTCTGAATCGATATGCGACAAGCGCCGTGTGTTTGTCTCGCAGAGAATGTTGATGTCGCAGTCTAGCTCCTTGGTGAAGAACTCAATGACGCGGTCGGGGCGCTGCAACTGGGCTTCGGCCGCAGTGGAGAAGAACACGTAGTCGAATTCGTCCGTACGGGCAGGAAGGACATAGGGATGGGGTTGACCGCCTGACCTAAGGACTTCACGGATTACCTCGGCCTGCAAGGGAAGCGAGGATGCGATGGAACCGACCGGCATAATCCCGACGCGGTCCCCGGGTCTAACCTTCACGCAGTACCGCACTATGACTTGAGCGAGCTTGCAGAGACGCGGATCTGACATGGCAATCCTCCCTGCTGCAGGAGCGGCTACCTAACGAGTGATTCTGCGTGACCTCCAGAGAGACCAATTCGCGGATGGCAATAGCCGCCTTGGGCCCCTGGGAAGACGATTCGACGGCAGCAGCGATGCGGGATTGCGGGGTGATGGTCCTGCCGGAGGATGGCTCTGCAAATCGGAGTCTAGTCCAGCGTCAATTCGAGGGCAAACTTGGCTTGGTGTGTTGCGTGCGCTGTTCGGCGGCTGGCCGCGCCCTTGCGGGCCGCGTGCGGTGAGGCGGTCTACGCCTGCCGTAGGATGTGGGTCACGATTGTGGCGCCGGAGCCACCGATGTTCTGCGCCATCCCGACGCGGGCGCCATCCACCTGGCAGGCACCCGCTTCTCCCCACAGCTGGCGCGTGGCCTCAGCTAGCTGGTACACGCCCGTCGCGCCGACCGGATGCCCGCGCGCCTTCAGCCCGCCGAACGTGGCGACCGGGATCCGCCCTCCGGCAAAGATGGCACCGTCGGCTGCCAGCCGCGGGCCCTGTCCGGGCTCGGCAAACCCGCACGCCTCGAGCGACAGCGCCGACATGATCGAGAAGGCATCGTGCAGTTCGAAGAAGTCGATGTCCTGCGGCGCGACGCCGGCCATCGAGTACGCCGCCGCAGCCGACTGCTCGCCGGCCGTGAGGCGAAGCGGCGCTTGTCGGTCGTGGATGGCGATCGAGTCGGTCGCCGCAGCTGAACCGGCGACGACGACGCGCGGCCGCCGTCCGCCTGGGAGAATCCGATCTGCGGGCCCGAGCACGATCGCCGCCGCGCCATCACCTATCGGCGAGGCATCCAGCAGGTTGATCGGGTCACTCACCATGCGCGCCTTGCGGTACTCGTCGACCGTCACCGCTTCCTGCAACCGCGCCAGCGGATTGCGCGCGCCGTTGGCGTGCGCGTTGATCGAGAACGGCGCAAAGGCTTCGTGTGGCCAGCCATACTCATGCTGGTAGCGACGCATGATCAGGGCGTTGAGCGCCACGAACGACGGGCCCATCGGGACTTCGAAGTCCGCGTCGGCCGCCGTGGCCAGCCCGGCGGTGATCTCCGGCCCGGGCGTCTCGGTCATCTTCTCGACGCCCACGACCAGGGCTAGGTCGATGGCGCCGCTGCCCACTGCCATCCACGCCGCGCGGAAGCCCGATCCCCCGGAACCGCAGGCCGCCTCGACCTTGTAGGCCTCGATCCCGTGCAGCCCGATCCAATCCGCCACCCGCGCCCCGAGGTTGAGCTGCCCGGTCGTTTGCGTGGCCGCCAGCATGTTGGTCACCAGAAGGGAGTCGACGCGCTCGAGGCCTGCGTCGTTCAACGCCTCCAGCGCGGCGCGGCCGGCCAGGTCGATGACCGACAGGTCCCAGTGTTCCGACACGTGCAGCATGCCGGTTCCGTAGATGGCAACGTCACGCATGGGGCAAGAAAAACCAGCCTGCGCGACCCTCGCGGGTGGCAGGCTGGATCAACTCCTTCCGTCTAGATCATGCAGCCTTCAGGGCGGGGCGGAACTTGTACCCGTATACGAGTATCCCGCGCTCGCCATCCGAGCGCAGCCGCCGGGTGACCATCTCCACCGGCATGCCGATCTCGACCGGCTTATCCCCCAGATCCGTCAATTGAGCGGTCACTAGGGGTCCTTCTTCCAGCTTGATCAAGGCGACTGTATAGGGTGCATTTTCGTC
>JAPLGR010000001.1 GCA_026390045.1 Chloroflexota bacterium
GAGACTCGCCGCGCTGTGGGGGGTGATGCTCGGCCGCGCCGCGCTGTGGGGGGCGGTGCTCGGCCTTGCTGCGCTCGTCTCGCCGGCGATCTGCCGCGCGGCAGAGCCGCAAGGGGGCATGCCGGAGTTTCCGGCGGTGACGGCGGCAATGAAGGAGTTCGTCGCCAAAGAGAACATCGCCGGGGCGGTCACGGTGGTGGCCACGAAGGATAAGATCGTGCACCTGAGCGCCGTCGGCAAGGCCGATATCGCGGCCGGTACGCCGATGCGGGCGGATGCCATCGGCTGGATCGCCTCGATGACCAAGCCCATCACCGCCAGCGCCATTCTCATGCTCCAGGACGAGGGCAAGCTCTCGGTCGATGACCCGGTCGCCAAGTACATCCCTGAACTCGCCAACTTAAAGACCGCCGACGGCAAGCCCGGCAACCTTACCCTGCGGCACCTGCTGACGCACACGTCCGGCATGTCGGAGGCTACGGCCGAGGAGAGCAAGAGCGCCCACACCCTGGCGGACCTCATACCCTTCTTCGCCTCGAAGCCGCTGAAGTTCGAGCCCGGCACGAAGTGGCAGTACTGCCAGTCGGGCATCAACACGCTGGGGCGGATCGTGGAGGTCGCCTCGGGGCAGCCCTTCCCGGAATTCCTCCAGAAGCGTTTCTTTGGCCCCCTTGGGATGAAAGACACCGGCTTCTACCCGACGCCGGAGCAGGTTGCCCGCATCGCCAAGGCGTACAAGATCGTCGGCGGGAAGCTCGAGGAGTCGCCCGTCAAGACCGACTACGACTATAATCGCGCCAACCGCGCTCCCCTGGCCAACGGGGGCCTCTACTCCACGGCCCCGGATTACGCCCGCTTCTGCCAGATGATCTTGAACCAGGGCTCCCTCGATGGCAAGCAGTACCTCAAGCCCGAATCGGTCAAGCTGATGACGAGCATCCAGACCGGCGACCTGAAGGCCGGGTTCATCGAGGGCAGCGGCTGGGGCCTCGCGTGGGGCGTTGTCCGCCAGCCGCAGGGGCCCACGGCGATGCTCTCGCCGGGGACGCACGGCCACGGCGGTGCGTACGGCACGCAGGCGTGGATCGACCCCGCTAGAAAGGTGATCTACGTGTTGATGGTCCAGCGGTCGGACTTCCCGAACGCCGACGGCTCGGACGTGCGGAGCGTTTTCCAGGCGAAGGCGGCGGAGGCGATGGGGAAGTAGCGCGATTGCCCCGGTGATCGCGCGGCGGGTCTCCGTACCCGCCGCGGTGCGAGGGAGCCGGGCGTCTGCGCGGCGGGTACGGAGACCCGCCGCGCCCATACACAGTCGATGAAGGAGGATAGACCGATGCGAACGCTGCTCATGCTTGCCGCCGTGTGCCTGCTGTGCGCCTCCATCGCCGCCGGGGCCGGCGATGCCCAGAAGGTCGGCAACGTGGATATCTCGCAGTGGCGGGGCTTCAACCTGCTCGAGAAGTTCACGCTGAACCAGAACGCCCCGTTCAAGGAAGACGATTTCAAGTGGATCGCGGAGTTGGGCTTCAACTTCGTGCGGCTGCCGACGGACTACCGCTGCTACGTGGAGAAGGACGACTGGCTGAAGTTCAAGGAGCCCGTGCTGAAGGAGATCGACGACGCCATCGCGCTGGGCGAGAAGTACAAGATCCACGTCTGCCTGAACCTGCACCGCGCCCCGGGCTTCTGCATCAATCCGCCGGCCGAGAAGACCGACCTGTGGAAGGACGAAGAGGCGCTGAACGCCTTCATCGCGCACTGGGTGATGTTCGCGAAACGCTACAAGCACATCCCCTCGGAACGGCTGAGTTTCAACCTCCTCAACGAGCCGATGCGCAACACGCGCGAGAATTACCTCAAGGTCTTCTGCCGCACCATCGAGGCGATCCAGAAGGAAGACCCCAAACGCCTCATCATGGTTGACGGGAACAACGTCGGCAGCAACGCTATCCCGGAGTTCCTCAAGTACGCCAACGTCATCCAGGCGACGCGCGGCTATCATCCGGGGACGATTTCG
>JAPLGR010000441.1 GCA_026390045.1 Chloroflexota bacterium
GGCTCGTGAGGTGCGGGGATGACGCCGGGTCGCCCAGGCATGTACTTTCGCAATCGATCAGAGTGGCGCGCCTGGCTGCGACAGCATCATGATCGCGAAGCCGAGGCATGGGTGGCTCACGTCAAGAAGGGCTCTCGGCGCCAGGGTCTCTCCTACAACGAGGGTGTCGAGGAAGCGCTGTGCTATGGCTGGATTGACGGGCTCACTCGCTCGTTGGACCAGGACTTCTTCCTGCAGCGCTACACACCGCGCAAGCTGGACAGCGTGTGGTCGGAGAGCAACAAGGCGCGGGTGGAAGAACTGACGCGCCAGCGCCGCATGACGCGCGCCGGCCTGCAGCAGGTCGAGGCAGCCCAGGCTGACGGACGGTGGCAGGCCGCGTCGCAGCGCCAGGATCCGGATTGGATTCCGGAGGCGCTCAAAGCGGCGCTGGCGCGCAAGCCCGGTGCAATGGAAGCCTACCGGTCCCTCCCGCCGTCCCAGCGGCAGATGCACGGCCATGCCGTCGAGACCGCCAAGCGACCAGAGACTCGGGAGAAACGCATCCGCGCGGCCATCGACGCTGCACTTCGCTACCAGCAAGCTTCCGAACAGCACCGCCGTCGGACTTCGCGCTCCAAGTCCCCTTGAGCAGCAGGGCCTGCGAAGCGCACCCTTCACTTGCCCCCCTGATCTGATCACTCTACCCACCCATCCGCTTGCCCGGCACGTCAAAGTGCCCTAGAGTCAGACCGTCAGCCCGATCCAAGCTTGGCACTGCGCGCGCTCACGTGGGCCGGCGAACCTATCGTGACGCCCAGGTGCCCAACAGTTCTGCCAACCAGCCAACCGAGGAGGCTCGCATGACAGAACCCGCGCGCCCTGCATGGCTCGACTGCCGCAGTCCCGGTTTGGCCGTCCAGCAGTTCGACCTCGGGTTCGGGCCCACGCGCATCGGCCGCAGCCCGGCCTGCCCGGTCGTGATCGCCGATCCCATGATCTCGCGCGAGCACGCCGAGATCCGCTACGAGAATGGCGCGTTCACCATCACCGACCTCGGCAGCTCCCACGGCACCTCGGTCAACGGCCAGCCGGCGCAGCACGCGCCGCTGTTCGACGGGACCGTCATTCGCGTGGGCAACTCCGAGCTGATCTTTCGCCTTGCGCAAGAGGCGGAGCCCACCGCGCTGGTCGAAGCCGGTGGGCTGCGCACCATGGCGGCTCCACTTGCAGCGCCCCCGCGCGTCCGGACGGACGCTCCTCCCGCCCAGCCTCGTGCCCCCGCCATGGCGCCAGCCGCAGCCACTAAGAAAGCGGGAGGGAAGCGCACCTGGCTGATCGGCTGTGCCATCGCTCTCGTCATCGGCCTGTGCGCCTGCGCAGTGGTTGTCGTCATCTCCATGACGGCCGGTCTTCCGTTCGGACTGGATGAAGTCATCAACCGGACGCTGGGAGGCATATCGGATGCGTTGACCGGCGACGGATCTACGCCATACACGCGAGAGGACCTGGCGCTGGCGCTGGCCATGTCGGCCGTCGACGAGAGAGATGAGATCCTGGCCAGCTTCGGCCCGCCGGACGAGTTCGAGATCTCGATCGTTCAGGTCGAGGGCGGCCAGGTGCGCCTGGAGGCCTGGCGCTACTACGGCTACGGTACACGCGTCGACTTCGTCGATGGCGAGATCATCTGGACGATCGACCTCGAACCCGGCCCGGCCCAGTCGATCTTCCCGGCCTGGTATGACCCGCTGGCGTTCGAGGTGAATTGGCGTCCATCGATTCGACCTGGTCAGCACTCTTGGTCAGGCTGAGGGCTTCGAAGGCTGCCCGGCCCCGCCGCGCACGAGCGCGGGTGCTGGGCAGTGACACGAGGCACCATGCAGAGCGAGCACACGGCCCGAGCCATGGAAAATCCTGTCCTGCGAGCCATGGATCGCTTCTCTCAGCAGTACGGCCGCGACCTGACGGTTCAGTCCACGCGCTGGCGCTACTACGCCCTTGGCCAGGGGCCGGCGGTGTTCTGGCTGACCGGAGGTCTTCGCCGAGCGGCGTTCGGCTTCGCCTTCCTCGAGCGCCTGGCGCGGACTCACCGTGTCGTCGCGCCGGACTACCCTCCGATCATGACCTTCCGGTCAATGGCCGAAGGCTTCGATGCCATCTTGCGCGCCGAGAACATCACGCGGTTCGACCTCGGCGGTCAGTCGTACGGCGGTTTGCTGGCCCAGGGCTACACGGCGCTGCATCCTGACTCGGTTGACCGGATGGTGCTCTCGAGCACCGGCCCCGCGGACTACGGCCAGCTCTGGCTGCTTGCAGACTATCTGGGGATCGCCGTTGTCCGGCTTCTTCCCGAGCGGCAGGTCAAGCGGATGCTGGCGGGCGGCCTGGGCAAGATCCTGTCGGTTCCGGAGGCCGAGCGCCAGGCATGGCAGGCGACGTTGGAACATGTCCTGACCACCGATCTCACGCGGGATGATGTTGTGTCGCACTTCGCTGTGGCGGCCGACATGATCCGCTCGCGCCTAGTCGTTCCCCGGGCATTCGATCCCTGGCAGGGGCGCGTCTTTGTCCTGACTGCAGCCAACGATCCCACACAATCCCCCACCGACATCCCGCGCTACGAAGCGCTTCTCGGACGACGGGCTGACGTGTTGGACATGGGATCCATGGGCCACACGGCGGTCCTGCTCGACCCGGACACCTACGTCGGAATGCTCGAGCGCGCGCTGGCTTGATTTCAGCCGCCACGCGCAGGATGATTGGAGCAGGCATGGATTCGACGGATGCCAGCACAAGGCCTTCGATCGCTTCCCACCCCTTCGACAGGGCATGAAATCTGATGGATGCCACCGGATCTCTCGGCGTCATCGTCGCACTCCTGGCGGCCCTCGTCTGGGGTAGTGGCGACTACGTCGGCGGCCGGGCGACCCGTGGCCATCACCCTTATCAGGTGCTGGCGCTCGTCTCGCTTTCGGGGCTGGTGCTGCTGATCATCGCTGCGCTCGTCCGTGGGGAACCCTGGCCAGATGGCAGGTCCGTTGCCTTGAGTGCGGTCGCCGGTGTCGCGGGAGGATTCGGCATCGCCGCGCTCTATCAGGGCCTGGCAGTCGCCGAAGCGGCTGTCGTGTCACCGACAGCGGCGGTGGTCGGCGTAGTACTGCCGGTGGCAGTCGGCGCGCTGACAGCCGGCCTTCCCAGCCCCCTCAAGATCCTCGGCATGCTCGCCGGGGTCCTCGGCATCTGGATCGTTACACGCGGCTCCTCGCCCTCCGCCAGCGGGTCTCGAGACGGATTGGCGTTGGGGATCATTGCCGGGATCGGGTTCGGCGGGTTCTTCATCTGCATGGCCCAGGTCCCGCGCGAGGCCGTGTTCGCACCCCTCGTCGTCGCCAAGGCAGTGGCGGCCACGTTCGCCGTCGTCGTCCTCCTTGTCCGCAGGGTCAGCCTGCCGTCGCCGCGCGCCAACCCTGTCGCTCTGGTGGCCGGGCTACTGGACGCCGGCGGCAATGTTTTCTACCTCGTTGCTGCCCACTTGACGCGGCTCGACTTCGCGGCGCTGATCTCGTCCATGGCGCCGGCGGTGACGGTTGTGCTGGCCGGCGTCATCAGCCGGCAACACGTGTCTCGCGTGCAGTGGTTCGGCGTCGTGCTGTGCATCGCCGGGGTCGCGCTGATTGCCACCTGAATTCCCCAAGAGCCTGAGGGTGACGCAGGCGTTCCTTCGGTGCCGATCCGGTCAGCCTCGCCGGTTGTCGCAGTTCTGCTCCACCTCCACGCCGCACAGTTTTGGCCGCCAGGACCGAAGTCCTCCCATTCAAGGGGCGCTCTGAACCTGATAGGTTTTGCCAGTTCCCCTCGCCTATAACCGCGCCGAATGT
>JAPLGR010000386.1 GCA_026390045.1 Chloroflexota bacterium
ATCTGCGAAACCAAGTAGTCAGTTCGCTGCTTGTCACACCAGAAGGGCGATGCAGCGGGCAGTGCCTCGATGATGTCCGATAGCCCAATCGCACGCTGGGGCAGAGGTGGCAACTCCCGCAGTCGCCATGCAATCTCCGGGTGCCTCAGAATGAAGTCCGCCAACAGCGCCGGCCGGATCTCGCTTTGGTAGAACGAAAGCCTCTCTCTCACTTCTGCAGCGCCGGTACCGGGCTGCCTGAAGCCAACGACGAAGAGGCGGACGCGGCTCTGTGGTACGAATCGAGCGGCATCAATGACAAACGGGTCGACGGCGTAGCCCAACTTGTTCAGGGCAAGAAGCGCTTGCTGAAAATCGCGACCTCCGTGGGAGGTTAGGAAGCCGGCGACGTTCTCTACGAGCACGAGTCGGGGGCGCCTCTCCTGCATCTCCCCGAGCAGGCGGATGAAGCCCCAGTAAGCCGATGACTGCGGACCGTCGAGGCCCAAGCGTGTTCCGGCAAGTGATAGGTCGTTGCAGGGAAACGAGGCTGTCGCCAACGTGACGGACGGCACTTCGTCTGGGCTAAGCTGATGCACGTCCGCGACCAGATAGTGGCCGGCCGCATCGGAGTAGTGCGCTGCATACATCGCGTACTTGTCAGAGGAGATGTCGTTCGCGAACTTCACGCACCAACCCGCACGTTCGAGCCCCATCCGCATGAGTCCGATCCCCGCGAAGAAGTCCGCGAAGCTCCTCTGCGGGAGGGTTACAGTTCCTTCATCTCGAGCTCGTACCCCACTTGTCGTCATGCAGTGTCCTCGGCGTGCTAGCCACCGCCTCATCGTATCAGCTGGGACGCGTTCGCAGGAAACCAGCAGCCGCAAGCGCCGCTCCAGGCCGCGGCCAAGTCCGACGAAGCAGCTACGTCCTATCCAGGCTGTAGGCGCGCGGCAGCCAACGCGCCCTTTCGCCCGGAGCTAGTACGCCCTTGCGAAATACGCTTTCCCAAACGCCGGCTTCCCGCAAACGGCGCAGACCTTGCCCTTCGGGTTCCACTCGGGGTTCAGGTCCAATGGATAACAGCGGGAGGTTGCTTTGGTCTCTTCCTTGATCTTGTCCTCGCACTCGCGGGTGCCGCAGTGGTAGATGAGCGCCCAGCCATCTTCTACGATGCGCTTGAGGTCGTCGTAGGTCTTCGCCTCGTGCAAGTGCTCGGTGCGGAAGGCTTTTGCACTGGCCAGCATGGCGGCCTGGATCTCGTCGAGCAGCATGCGGATCCGAGGGGCAAGACCTTCAACCGTCATCGAGGCTTTGGCCTCTTTGCTGGGGACATCCCGTCGGCAGGCCATGACGGATTTGCCGGCAACGTCTCGCGGACCGATCTCGAGCCGCACGGGGACGCCGCGCATTTCCCAGTCGTTGAAGCGGAATCCGGGCGACAGGCCGTCGCGGGCGTCGAGGTGCACACGAAGGTCGGCGACTTCGAGCTGGGTCTTGACCTCCTGCGCGAATGCGAACACGGTGCCCTTCTCGTCGTCCGATTTCCAGATTGGCACGATGACGACCTGAATAGGGGCAATGGCGGGCGGCAGGCGCAGGCCTTTGTCGTCGCCGTGCGTCATCACGACGGCGCCGACGGTGCGGGTGGTCATGCCCCACGAGGTGGTCCACACGAGCTGGAGTTGGTTCTCTTCGTCG
>JAPLGR010000404.1 GCA_026390045.1 Chloroflexota bacterium
GCGGCCCCAGGTCAGCTCGGAGACGTGGATCAAGCCCTCCCCTCCGCCCAGCTCGACAAAGACCCCGACGCGTGTGATGTTGGTGACCATGCCTGAGACCCGGTCACCCGGACGCAACCGGCTAAGCAGCTCAGCGCGGCATCCGGGCCCGGCCTGCGCTGCCCTCTGTGAGAACACCAGGCGCCCCCGCTCCGGATCGAACTCTATCACCTTGAGGCAAAGCGTGGTGCCGACCAGCGCCGACAGCTGGTCTGAGCGATCGGCCCCTTCGTTCGCCGGAGGAAGGCTCACCAGGTGTGAGACTGGGACGAATCCCCGCAGCCCTCGGGCCTGGACGAGCAATCCGCCACGGTTGTAGCCAATCGCCGGCAACTCCACCGTGTTGTCCGACTCGTACAGCTCTCGCGCCCAGGACCAGTCTTCTGCGGAACCAGGGCAGTTGATGCGGTCAATCCCTGCCTCACCACCCCGGGGCCGCGTCGGCGGCGCCTGCGCTTCCTGTTCCCCCAGTACGGATGCCCACCATCCTTCATCCATGGGAGGCGGGCCTTCCTCCCATGCTTCCCCCCGCTCGCTTCCCATCCCCATCGCCCCTACCCTCTCATCAACAACCGGACTCTCCGATTGCCTACCCGACGACGTAGAATACTTCATTCGACGTTCGACGCAAGCCTCGCTCCAGGCCCTGCCGGTGTTCAGGACTTGCGGGGTCGCCCAGGCTTCCAGGCAGCGGCCTCGCGCTCCATGTCGGCGACAGCTTGGGCAACGGCCTCGATCGCCAGGCGCTGCTTCCGATACAGGTCAGCCTCGGACATCGCCAGCCGCAGGGCGACATCCCGCACCTTGCGGCCTTCCAGGAACTTCATCTCCAGTATGTTGTAGAGCATCCACTCGCCCGTGAAGCGGCGTTCGCCGTCCGGGCGGGTGCGTTCGATCCCGCGTTTCAGGATCGATCGCAGCGCGTTGACCGGATTGCCCTCGTGCTCATCCAGCGCGTCGCGCACAACGCGCAGCCCGAGCAGCGGGCTCGAGGTCAGCCGCGGCCCGCCCCAGTAATGCCCAAGCGCCTCGCGCACCATGTTGACCAGGTCGGCTTCAGGCGGAAGCTCGGCTGCCGGCGCGGTGAGGGCCTCGACGCCGGCATATCGCGCGGCGACCCGCATGCGCTGGATCGCTTCGACCTGAGGCACCAGGCGATCCACGGTGCTGAAGACCTCGCGCTGCAGCAGCCGGTCGGTCAGCGCCACCGAGGCCCTTTCGGCGAGCAGCGACAATTCCCCGGCTTGCGCCTCAGGGAACGCCTGCGCCGTGTCGGCCACCTGCAACCCGAGCAAGCCCACCATCTCCATCGACTCGCGCGCATGGAGAGGGATCAGCCAGCTGCTTTCCCATGTGAAGACGGCGCCCAGCGGAGGAATCTCCCGGCGCTCCTCCGGACGCAGCATCGACGGCACGTCGCCGCCAGACTCCAGCGAGGGCCGCGCCCCGACCGCGACCTCCAGATCCAACCCGTCGGCGCCCAGCGCGGCTATGAACGCCCCGGGCGCGCCCGTGACGTCACACGCGGCGTTCAGGACGGACTCAAGGAACTGCCGCAGGTCCCCGGTCGTGAGCAATCGTTCTTCTAGCAGATGGAGCCGGGCAACATCCTCGCGGTCCGCGCCGTAGAACAACCAGCGTTCCACCGGCGGACGGATTAACGTGATCACGAACTGGAGCAGAAGCAGCGTGGCCACCATCGCGAACGATGCTACGCCAGTCCCCTTCAGCCCGAAGAGCTGGGTCGTCCGGTTGACGACTACCGTCACCGCGAGGACGGAAGAGGCGACGACCGGGCCGCGCATGATCCACTGGAACAGCCTCGCCTTCACAACGCGATCCGGGATACTGACTCCGAAGTAGGCGATGGCATACGCCATGAGCACGAGCAGAATCGCCACCCCGATGTTGACCACCGCCAGCCCGCCCCAGAACAGGAAGGGGACGGAGGCCAGGGGAGGGCCGAAGAGCATCAGGAAGGGGAACCCGCCCAGGACGGGTGCCGTCGACCCAGCCACCAGGTATCCCATCCGCCGTCGGCTGTCGGCCGTCAGGCAGCGCCGGTAGGCACGGTAGTAGTTGGTGGCCGTGATCACCAGCGCCCCTGCAAAGAACAAGAGGAACAGCGGGAACAGCGGCCCGGGTTCCAGGTACCCGGCGCGGTCGGTTCGCTGGAGGCTCCCGACGAGCAGCGAGGTCGTGCCGCCCAGGATCAGCACGCCTCCGCTGGCCAGGTAGCAGAGTCGGATGAGCCACTGGCGCCGGCCGCGCGACGGCCGCCCCGTCGACGACAGGATGGCATCCGAGAGGTGCAGGACCGTGGTCGGAAGGAAGCTGATCCCGACCCACTGCAAGCGCAGCCAAAGCTCCAGGGCAGCATCCCCGGTGGCCAGGCCGGCGAGCACATCTCCGAAATACACCAGCGTCAGGCAGGCAAGCACCAGCGCGAACGTGCGCGCCACTCGCTCGCGCAGATTGAAGGTCAGCGCGTAGAGCAGCAGCGAGAACGCCGTAATCGAGTTGCCGGCGCTCAGGATCTGGCCGAAGACCAGCAGGGCGGAGAAGAACACTTCGCTCATCGACGCATACGGGCTTCCCGCCCCTCGGCGGGAGGCGTTTCAGACTCCCAGGCTAAAGAACAGCGCGATATCTTGATCGGCGTAGTAGCGATCGCTGTAGCCGGCATAGGCAAACCCCAGTTTGCGGGCGAGCGAGATGGCCGGGAAATTCTTACTCTGCATCTCCAGGAACAGGGTGGGGAGCTTGCGCTGCCGGCACCAGTCGCGCGCGTAGACCAGGAGCTGCGTGCCGACACCCTGGCGGCGGTGCAGCGAGCCGACCACCAAGTCGCTGACCCAGCCAGCGCCGGCCGCCGGCCCAAGCGTCATCGCCAGATACCCGAAACGAGCCTCGCCGGCCTCCGCGACCAGCAGCGCCGGCAGCCGGGTCCACTCGTCCGGAAGCCTCGCGGGATCGCGGGGATAGGTGACCCGCATCGGCCGCGGCAAGCGCACCTCCCGGAACACGACGCCGATCTCGTCCGGGCCGCGGCTGACGCCCATCTGCCACACGTGATCCGAGCTGTAGTCGTGATCGAGCTTCACCAGGTCAGGGATATCACTTGAGATGGCCTGCCGCACTGTCAGATGGTCCATCGCTCCCTCAGCCGTCACGTGGATGCCGGCAACACCCGCACCAGGATCACGCACGGCTGGGGTGCGTTGCCGGCCGTATCCGTCACCACCAGCCGCAACGCATACTCGCCGGGCAGCACCAGCGTAGTGTCCCAGGTCCCCAGCAAGTCGTCTTGCGTGGGTCCAGTCTCTGCTCCGATCGCCCGCCAGACAGCGCCGGGGGTCAGGCTGATGTATTCGTACTTGTAGAACGCGAAATTCGGGATATCGGCTGTCCCGGTGATCTCGACTGCGCCGGTCAGCGACTCGCCCGTCACCGGCGTCAGAATCGTGGCCAGCGGGTTGGCGCATCCGGCGCTGTCGACCTCTGTGACAGGCAGCGGGGTAGAGGTCACCAATGCTTCCTCCCCGGGCTGCCCGAACGCCGCCGTGGCCAGGAGTGAGACGGTGGGCAGGGCCGTGGGCCGTTCACTTGCTGGCATGGATGGCCCAAGAACCGTGGTGGCGATGAACGTCGCCGCGATGAGGGCCAGCGCCACGCCGAGCAGTGTGGCCGAACGTGTCAGCCTTTCCGTGGCCTGCTCGCGCTCCAGCGAGAAGATCGTATCCCGGCGTGACCTGTACCATCGCCATGTCCACCGGAGGTAAGCTAGCGCCGCCAGCCCGAGGACCAGATAGATCCAGCCTTGATACTCCTCCAGAAAGAGGAGCGCCTCAGCCATCTCGCCACTTGGTCACAGACTTCGAAGGATACCCCGCAGCAGTGTCGTCAAGCGCGGCACGATTACGTTGCCCGCTGCCAGGACCTCGGCGTGGGTCGTGATGGTGGCGCCGTCGAGATTGGCCTTGTTGCTGATGCCAGATACGCCCATCACACGCGTGCCGCCATGCCGTGCCACGACGACCTCCGGAACCGTCGACATGCCCACCGCGTCGACACCGATGCCGCGCAGGAAGCGCAGGTCGGCGGGAGACTCGAAGGCCGGGCCGGCCAGGCAGATGTACACGCCCTCGCGAACCGAAAGGATATGCTCCAGGCCAACTGCCCGCGCGATGTCGAGCAGCCCGCGATCGTAAGCCTGGCTCATGTCCGGAAAGCGCGGGCCGAACTGATCCAGGTTCGGACCGCGCAAGGGACTGACGCCGGCCATCCCCAGGAGGTTGATGTGGTCGGTGATCAACATCAGATCGCCGGGCACGAACGCCGGATTCACGGCGCCAGCGGCGTTGGTCACAATCAGGATCTCGATGCCCAGCGCCTGCAGGACACGTACCGGCAGGCCAACCAGAGGCATCGGGATGCCCTCGTAGTAGTGGACGCGCCCCTGCATGACGGCAACCGGCACTCGCTCCAGACTGCCCAGCACAAGCCGACCTGCATGGCCCTCGACGGTGGGCGACGGCCAGCCAGGGATTTCCCGGTAGTTGATCGCGGACGCTCCGTCCACGGCATCCGCCAGTCCGCCGAGCCCAGAACCGAGGATCAATCCTACGCGCGGCTGCACCTTGGACCGGGCGCGAACTGCCGTGGCGGCCTGATCGATCACCGCCTGGGTGAGGAACTCATCGGAGGGCGACGGCTGGCTCATGCGGCAGACTCCTTCACACGAGCGCGAATGGCATTCGGGCTGCGCAAACCGAGGACGCGCTGGATGTCCCGCCGGGACTTGCCGCTGGCCAGCATGTGCTGGATCAGGGCGTGCCGCAGGCTGTGGGGCGAGACCTTCTCCCCCAGACCGGTGACCTCGGCCCAGTGCTTGACGATCAGCCACAGTCCTTGCCGGCTGAGAGGCTTGCCGCGCTGGTTGACGAACACGGCCCGCACGTCGCCGTCGTGGACAAGCTGTGGCCGGGTCTCCTCGACATAACGACGAAGTACAGGTAGCGCAGTGCCGAGGGGCAACCAGCCGCCGGTGTCACCGGGCCGGCGCAGCCTTCCCTCCACGAGGTCGAGGTCCTTCATCGTCAGGCCAACGGCATCAGCGGCGCGCAAGCCCGTGGCGTAAAGCACGGCGAGCAAGGCGGCGTCACGCACGCCGCGAACCGTCCCGCTCCGCGGCGGCGCAGCCAGCAACCCATTGACCTCTTCAATCGACAGCAGACGCGGCTGCCGGCGTGGCGCTGGCGGTGGACGCAAGGCTTCAGCGAGCTCGGGGACGGATTCCGAGCCGGCGACATCATGCGATTCGAGGAAGGAGCGAACTGCGGCCATCTTGCGAGAGAGCGTGGCAGGCCGATACCCACGTTCCCCCAGCCACGCGGCGTACCTGGCAAGCAGGTCGCCGTTGACTTCGTCAAGACGGACCCTCCGGCCCTCCAACTTATTCAGGGCGCCCGCGAATTGCCGCAGGTCCGCCCGGTACGCAAGGACGGTGTTGTTCGCCCGGCCCTGATCATTCTGCAGATGACGGAGGAATTCCTCGATTGTCTCGTCCACGGCGCCTTCCCCGAAGTCACCAGATGGCAGGGTGATTCTAGTCCAACACTTGTCATAAGTGCAAGGCGCTCAAGTTACCGACAGAAAGGCCGTTGGACGGGCCGATCCTCGGCGTCTCGCGGCCGCCGAGGGCGCTCGGCGCGGGCAATGTCACACACCTCCCTCGCCCATTCGACGGACGCGGGGCTTGCATTGCCTGCGTGACCGAATCGACCGCGGTTCACAGCAGTCCCGGGCCCACCTGCCGGTCCCTCGGCCACTGACCAGCGCGTCCAACCACAGGTCAAAAGGCCAGAGGCAGTCTGACCTGAGATCGAGTAGGGAGGATGGGTTGCCCATCCTCCCTCTCACACCACCGGACATGCGGGTCCGCATCCGGCGGTTCGTCGAGGAATGTGCATTAGGTGGTGGTAGTACTCGGTGAGGGTGCACAGTCCCTGAGCCAACCAGAAGCTGTTGCTCAAGGCGGTGTGG
>JAPLGR010000363.1 GCA_026390045.1 Chloroflexota bacterium
GACCGGATCCCACGTCAGGCCGTCATTGCTCTCGGCCAGGTAGACGTGGTGGTTGCGCGGATCATTGCAGTCCAGTGCAAACGCGTCACAGGCGTGGAACGTCATCAGGTAGGCCCCGCTCAACGACAACGAGGGGGAGACTTCGGTTCGCGGGAGTGGCACGGATGTTGGCGTGGTCGGGGCTGTTGCCACTGACGGCGCAGCGGTCGCAGGCTGCGCGCCAGCGGGCGTGGACATTGCGGCCGGGGAAGCGCAGCCGGAGAGCATGAGGCACGCGGTCGCCACTGACATCTCCCACCAAACCGCCGATTCGTGGGGCTCATTCTGTTGTTCATCGTGGCTCCCTTACCTCGGGCCGGATTCGCAACGAGACTCGTCGGTGTAGTGGCCCATGGGAGATCCGGTAGGTTTCGTGGCACGAGCCCCAGCGCCCATCACGATGCGCAGCGGGCGGGACCTGTCAGTGCAGTGTAGGAGAGGGGGGAGGATCACGCAAACGCCGATGCCGATGATGCATGTCACGCAGCCGCACCGGGCGCGGGTGTTTGCATCCGACTCCCAATGCGCTAGAATGAATCGCAAGGGGCCCGTAGCTCAGTGGTTAGAGCAGCCGGCTCATAACCGGTGGGTCGCTGGTCCGAATCCAGCCGGGCCCACTCCCCCAACGACCACACGCGGTCGTCAGCTGCATGCGCCTGGGCTCGACATCCCAACCCCGAGCGGCCGAGACTTGGCCGCTGCGAAATGGATCCTCTGGGATTGGCGATGGCTAGGATGAGGGCTTTCCTTGCTTTCCATCTCGGAACAGTCGCTCGAACTCGGCCAGATCATCGGGCGACAAGGACGCTTCCGGTTTCTCGCCTTCGCTTCCCCCGTGTGCCGCTCGGACCTCCGCGGCGAAAGCCGTAGCGCTGAGCCAGCGAGCCCCGACGCGCTCCGCCGCGCGGCGAATCGCCTGGTCATTGCTGACCACGGACCAATTGCGCGCCTCCCCACGCAGGCGGGACAGGTGAGCGCATATCGCATCGTCTGCGCTTCGTGGGGGAGCGATGAAACGCACGGCGAGGTGACGCGATGAAGTGCCCGTCGCTCCTCCGGGCGCCTGATGGTCAAAGTACACCGTTCCCCTGCGGCCGGTCCGCGCGAAGTAGCGCTGCAGCAGGAGCGTAAGCTTCGCCTCATCATCCGGGTCGGAGAGCCGCAGGCCGAGGAGCGGGATCAGGTTGTGACCATCGATCAGGTAGGGCATTCCATGCCACAAGCAAAGCGGTCAGGGCGCATTGTAAGGAGTGCTCTGCTGGCCGTCAATCCCAGAGGGGCAGGACGGGACGCTCGCAGGAGGTGCGTTCCCTTCGTATAATCGACCCTGGATCGCTGCCTCATCGGCTTCGTCATCCAGCTGTTCGAGGGAAGCCGTCAGGGCCCGTCAGTGCTAGAACACGCAGTCCGGGCCTGTCGGAGGGCCGAGTGAGGTGAGCGGGCGGGGCCATTTCGATCGAGATCGGAGTCTCTGTTCTCGAGGAGAAGCTCATGAGGGAAGGCCTTTCGTTTCGTGCGAGGGGACTGCTGCCGGTGGCGCTGATCGTGGTGGTCAGCGCGCTGGTCTTCCTGCCCTTCGCTGGGAAGCTTGGCTTCTACCGGGACGACTGGTACATGCTGTGGTCGGCCAACGCGCGCGGGGCCGACAGCATTATTGACCTGTTCTCGATCGACCGTCCGTTCATGGGCTACACCTACGACCTGACCTACCGCCTGCTGGGCAACTCGCCCATCGCCTGGCAGCTGTACGCCTTTGTGCTGAAGACCCTCGGTGCGTTGGCCGTGTTTGGCGTCGTAAGGCTGATCTGGCCCGAGCAGAGGCAGGCGGCGACAGCGGCGGCGGTGCTCTACTTGATCTATCCCGGCTTCCTTGGCCAACCGAATGCGGCTACGAAGACCAATCAGCTTCTGAGTCTGACCGCCGGATTGGCGTCCATCTGGCTCTCGGGGCTGGCGGTCAGCCAGCCGAAGAGAGGCGCACGTCTGGCGCTCACGGTGGCGGCCATCCTCCTTGGGTTGCTCAACCTCTTGCTCTACGAGTACATGATCGGGCTTGAGGTGATGCGGGTGGGTGTGCTGTGGCTCGTGCCGCAGCGGCTGAATCCGCTGGGGATGCGGGGCAGGATCCGCCGTCTCCTGAAAGACGTGTCTCCCTACTTGCTCGCCGTCCTGGGATTCCTCATCTGGCGGCTCGGATTCTTCCACAGCGAGCGAGGAGGCACGGATCAGTTCTCGGTCCTGCAGACTATGCTGGAGAGTGCGCGCAGCTCAACCGTCCATGTTGGTGTGCAATCGGTCATGGATATGCTGGAGACTGTGGTGCTGGCCTGGGCGGTTCCCCTCGAGCGGTATGCTGCGCAGGAGAGAGCACGTTCCTTGGCAACCGCGCTGCTGATTGGTGTCGTGATGGTTGCTTTGTCCCTTGCGGTGATGGGGCTTGAGCGGAAATGGCGGAAGGATGACGAGGAAGGGGGAGGCGCGACGCGTGCGGCCTCGGTCATGCTGTTCGCCGGGCTGTCGCTGTATGGCGCCCTTTTCCCGGTGCTGATGGCCGGGCGGGATGTGAACTTCGATGGCGGGTATGACAAGTACACGCTGCACGCCAGCCCGGCGGCAGCGATCCTGCTTGTGGCGTTCATCTTCGGGTTCGCGCGCGGGCGAGGGC
>JAPLGR010000264.1 GCA_026390045.1 Chloroflexota bacterium
TCTCGGTGGGAACACTCTTGGCCGGCTATGCTATCGGCTACCTGTTCGTGATTGTCTCGCCGACCCCGTCCGGCATTGGTTTCGTCGAGGGTGCCATGACGCTCGCACTCACAACGCTGCGCGTCCCCCTGGCGGCAGCCACGGTCATCACGCTGGCGTTCCGTGGCATCACGGTGTGGCTGACCCTGCTGTACGGCATGGTCGCCATGCGATGGATCGGCAAGCAGCCTTCTGCCCCGGGCCCGGCCCAACCCAGTTCCTGATCGGCGCCGACACCGCAACCTGCGCATAGGGCATGTCGCCCCCTGCAGCGACGACGGCGGTGAGAGCCCGATGCTATAATCCCCGCGACGCGACCCACAGCGAGCCTCATGCTGCCTGCGAAGGTCATTCCTCTCCTCGCCTCGCCCCTCGCAGGGGCTCCCTTTCACATTGCACTGGCTTTGGTCCTCGGCCTGTTCGCCGCGCTGGCGCTCACCATCCGGCAGGCCGCTTCCCAGAAGGTCGGCGGGCGCTGGATGTCGGCGGCCGGAGCGCTCGTCTTCGCTCACGCCGTGCTTGCCCTGGCGACCACGCTGATCTGGGCAGGCCACGTGCCTGATGAGGCGCTGCGTGCGCTCGAGGCCGGCACGGCGATTGAGGGCGCGCTGCTGCTGGGATGGGTGTCAGTGTTCCCCCGGCGTCGGCGCGTGCCGGACGGGATTGTCGTTGCCCTTGCCCTGCTGGTCGCGCTGACGACGGCCACGCTGAGTGCGTTGTCATTCGGCGTGATCACCAGCCTGCCCAATGGCTGGCAAGCCGTGGCCAGCCTGGCGGTTGCTTTGGTCTCGCTTGCCGTCCTGGTCCTGCTACTGGTGCGGCGGCCTGTTTCCTGGCCGTACTTCGCGGCAGCGTTCGGGGTGCTGCTGATCTGCGCGGCCGCGGACGCCGGGCTGGGCTGGTTCGGCGCGGCGTCTGGGGACCTTCTGCGCGTCGGCCAGCTTGTTGCCTACCCCGTCGTGTCCTACGGCGCGCTGCGCGACCTGCTGCGCGCGCGCAGGACCACGGGCACCGAGCCGTCCTCCCTGCTGCCCGGCCTGCCCAGCGATGTTGCGCCCTCCGTCGCCTCGGTGGGCGACCTCACCGGCCTGCTCGTGACTGAAGACGTGGGTGACCTGGCTGACCAGCTGGTGGAGGCGCTGGGGCGCTCGCTGCGCATCGAGGTCTGCGCGCTTCTCACGCCCCCGGACAGCACCGGTCACTTCACGCTCGCCACAGGATTCGACCTGATCCAGGAACGCCCCATCCAGGGCGCAGCGGTCGATTCCCAGCGCTGCCCGGCGATCGCTGCCGCTCTCGCCGCACGGAAGCCGCTGGTGCTCGATCCAGAACGCAACGCTGTTGACCTCAAGTCCCTGCGCGAGCTGCTTCACCTGGTTGCGGTTGGCCCCGGCCTCCTGCTGCCCATGCATTCCGGAACCGATCTTCATGGCGCGTTGCTGCTGCTCTCCCCGTATGCCCGGCGGGCATGGTCCCCTCTGGAGCAGCAGGCACTGTTGTCGGCTGCCACGTCACTTGCCTTGCGGTTCTCGCGTCTGAAACTGCGCTCCGTGGACTACGCATTGGCCAAGCAGGACACGATCGTCCGCCGCCGCCGGCCCCGCGTCGCACCCCCGTGGCGGCCTCAAGCTGCGGCCGCCGCTGGCGAGCCCGAAGGCGGACCGCTGCCAGACATCGATCAGCTGGCTGGCGAACTCCAGTTGGCACTGCAGGAGTTGGCCGACACCCGAGCCCACTTGGCATCGCTCGGTGCAGGCGAGGGAGCGCGGACCGCCGACGCGTCTCCGGATGCCGAGGCCATCACTTCTCTCGCCCAGGAGCTGCGCCAGCCCCTGTCTTCCATCCTGGGCTACACAGAACTTCTGCTCGGCGACTCGGTCGGGCGGCTGGGCACCACCCAGCGGCAGTTCGTCGAGCGCATCCGCACCGCGATCGATCGGATGCGCATGCTGCTGAGCGACCTGGTCCAGGTCACGGCCATGGAGATGGGCGAGCTGACGCTGACCCCGGCGCCGATCGACCTGGTGCAGTGCGTTGAGGAAGCGGTGACGCAGGTCGGCGGCACGCTTCGCGAGAAGGACCTCGGACTGCGGCTCGATTTTCCAGACGAGGTGCCGGCAGTCATGGGCGAGCAAGGCGCGCTGGTCCAAATCCTGGTGCATCTGCTGTCGAATGCCGCCGGCGCATCACCAGACGGCGCCGAGATTGGCGTGACCGCGCGCGTCGTCGACGCCGAACCGACCGGCTTCCTTCTGCTCTCGGTGAAGGACAAGGGCGAAGGCGTGTCCCCGGTGGACCTCGGCCGCGTTTTCGAGCCGCTCTACCGGGCGGAAAGCTCGCTAATCTCCGGGCTGGGCGAGAGCAGCGTCGGCCTCGCGCTGGTGCGCACGCTGTGCGAGGAGCTGAGCGGGCGCGTTTGGGTTGAGTCCCAGCCCG
>JAPLGR010000538.1 GCA_026390045.1 Chloroflexota bacterium
GGGCCGAGCCGTTCCCGGCACGGACCGCCAACAAGGGCTCGAGGGCTAAGGTTCGTTGGGTGCCCTGACGTTCACCGAACCGCCGGATGCGGACCCGCATGTCCGGTGGTGTGAGAGGGAGGATGGACAACCCATCCTCCCTACTCGATTCCCGGATCGCTGGTTTGGGGCACCCGCCGCGCGGTGAGTCTGCGACGCGCTGCAGTGCCTCGCGTCCCTGCCTGGAACGTCGCGGGCCCGTCGGACGGACGGGCCGGGGTTGCAGTCGACGATGTGCAGGTCAGACCTTTTCGCCGCACTCCGGGCAGAACTTCGCTTTGGCGGTCAGCTTGGCGCCGGACTTGGCGCACTTGTCGGTCTTCTTGAGCGACGTCCCGCCTGCATCACAGAACTTGGCGTTGGTGGCCTGAGGCGCGCCGCACTTCGGGCACGAGGCGACGATGGTCTCGCGCCAGTTGCCCTCCGCCAACTTCTTGTCCTCCTCCGCCATCTTGGCGTGCGCCCAGACTTCCTCGACCGACCGGCCGGCTTGGGCGGCGGACATTTCGACGCCAAGGTCCGGCGCGCACTCCTTGCAGAGCCCGCGCTTCTCGTTCCAGCATGCCTTCCGGCACACCCACGTGCTGCACCGCGGACACTGGACGAACAGCGGCTTGACCTCTTGGATGGCCTGCTGGAAGGCCTCGTCGTGCGCTTTCTCCCAGGCGGCAGAGCGGACGTGCTCGCCGACTTCGGCGGCGCTGTTGAAGACGCCCCCAAACAGGCTGCTGGCGGTCTCCAGGGCTGATGAGACGCTCCCCACCGCCCAGGGGCCTGAAACGCGTCTTTGTCCCATTGTTGCAGCGCCCGCAGGCGAATTCGAACTGGAAGCCCTTGTCCGTGCTCTCGTCCGTGTAGTTGGAGTTGAAGTCGATCGTGTCGCTCATGCAAGGCCTCCATCCTGCCACCGCAGTGGGTCGGGTCTCTCGCTCAGCGTTGGGAGTCTAGCATCGCACATCGACCCGCGCTGGCTTCCCGCTGCAGCGTGGGCCCGGCAGACTACGGGCGTCCGTAAACCCACTCGTTGAACAGATCGTCCAGATCGCAGCCGCATTCTGCCTCGGCTATCCTCTGTAGATCCTCTGGCATTGCCTCCTCCCAGGAGAAGGTCGCGGTGTACTTCTGCAGGAAGGAGTTGAAGCCGGACTCGCCCAGCTGCCGCTGGAGCGCCTCGAAGAACAGGGGGCCGCGGCCATAGACGATCGCCGAGTACGTATCTTCATAGTATTCCGCGACGGGCTTGCCGATCGGGATGGGTTCCCGTTGGACACGATCCCATCGCCTGTAGAACGACTCGCGCATACCGGAAGCGCCGTCCTTGCCGTAGCGGTCGGCGTAGTACTGGAGCGTCGCGTACTGCGCCAATGACTCATCCAGCCAGGGATCCTCGAGCTGGTCGTTCCCCACCAGGTTGTAGAACCACTCGTGCGCCGCTTCATGCGCGGTGGTCGACTCGAGCCATACGTCCTCTTGGGTGCCGCCGAAGTCCTCGTCTGGCGTAAGGAGCAGCTCGTTGAGCGCAAAGGCGCCCGGGTATTCGATTCCCAGAGCGAGGGTCGGCGTAGCGACGATGTCCAACTTCGTGTAGGGGTAGTCCGCATACACCTGGCCGAAGACATCCAGCGCGCGGGCGGCGATGTCTAGGGCGCGTTCGGCCTTCTTCTGCGTGCCGTCAGGAGCGCAGATGCGGAGGGTGGTATCACCCGAGGCGCGCGTGATCACCTGGTACTCGCGGCTGGCGGCCAGGTAGAAATCTCGCGCCGGGCCCGTTGCGAGAACCACCTCCTGCTGACCACCGGCCTCCTTCCGGGAGGCCTCCGTTCCTGAGCCGCACATGATCAGGTCCGCCGGGGCGTGAACGCGCACCAGGTAGAAGCTGGAATCGGCGTACGTGATGTCTCCGTAGGGCGGAGGGACATCGAGGTTCCACCCATCGGTGTCGAAGACCGCGATCATCGGATAGCCATGCGCGTAGGCCAGCACGCCATCGGTGCTGGCCAACACTCCGTAGTTGAGCTCCTGATCCTGCGGGACGCACACGTGAAAGTCAATCCGAATGACGGTGCTGGCCCCTGGTTCGAGCGCCGACGTGAGCGGGATCATGATCGATCCATCGCCTTCGCCGTAGAACGGCGAAGCATCCGCGCCGTCGATACGGACGGCGGATAAGGTCATCTCGCCGCCCAGCAGA